>JAJFUY010000354.1 GCA_021372185.1 Chlamydiales bacterium
TTCAACGTCGAAAAAGAAATAGAAAAAGCCCTGCGCAGAAAAATATGGCTGCCTAGCGGTGGTTACCTCTTCTTTGACCGCACCGAAGCGATGCATACTATCGACGTAAACTCTGGTCGTAGCTCAAACTTTAAGTCTGAAGATGTTGAAGAAACACTTGTACGCATAAACCTAGAAGCGGCCCAAGAAATTGCCCGACAGCTACGCTTAAGAAACATCGGCGGCCTTATCATCTGCGACTTTATTGACATGCGCTCTCGTAAAAACCAACGCCGAGTGTTAGAGCACCTAAAAGACTGCATGAAAGAAGATTCTGCAAAATGCACAATCCTTGGTATGAGCGAATTTGGCCTTGTTGAGATGACGCGCCAAAGAAGCCGTGGATCACTTTCACAAACTATGTTTACCTCATGTCCCTACTGCAATGGTAGTGGCCATGTAAAGAGCCATGAAAGTGTCTCTATTGAAATTGAACGCGATCTTAAGAAAGTTATTAACTGCCAGCAGCAATTTGCCCTAAAGCTTGTTGTACACCCGCAGCTTGATCACTATTTAAACCATGGCGATAAAGAGTTCTTCCAAGAGCTTGCTGAATCTCTCAATGCACGCCTAGACTATGATGTAAGTGACACTATACACATGAACGACTACCACTTTATATCAACCATCAACCAAAAACCGATTGAAGTGTAGGTGTAAAAAGCTGTGACTACTTTTACTAATGAGATACAGGCGCTAAGCAATTCACTACGCTTTCCGGGTGAGCTCACACAAGGCTTTTTAGCCTTTTGTACAAGCTATGAAAAGGTGGCAAAGCCTAGTCTTGCCACCTTTACTATCTTCTTAGAGGCTGTAGGCAGGCAGTTACAGCAACCATACCCTTTTCAGCCCTACCATGCGGCAGTGCGTGCCCCCGTAGACTACTACCAGCTAGGCCTAGATTTTATCCGCCCCTTAATTGACTTTGCAAAATCAAAGATAGTTGGCATGGATGCCCTAAAATCTATCCAAGAGGCCATAAACCGCAAAGAAAACGTGGTGCTACTAGCTAATCACCAAACAGAAATTGACCCGCAGATTATTAGCCTACTTTTGGAAAAAGAGTTTCCAGAGCTAGCCTGTGATATGATCTTTGTAGCGGGCCACCGTGTCACCACAGATCCACTGGCTGTCCCCCTCTCACTTGGCCGCAACCTCATCTGCATCTACTCAAAGCGCCATGTAGATAACCCACCAGAAAAAAAAGCCGAAAAACTCACCCACAATCAAAAAGCCCTAAAAGGCCTTGAAGAGCTTTTGAGCGAAGGCGGTAAGTGCATCTACATAGCCCCAAGCGGAGGCCGTGACCGTGTAGACGAATCTGGCCAAATACAAGTAGCCCCATTTGACCCCCAATCAGTAGAAATGTTTTATCTCCTCTCTCAGCGAGCAAAACACCCGACGCACTTTCATACCTTGGCTCTCTACACATACAATTTACTACCCCCACCAGACCAAGTACTAAAAGATATTGGCGAAGAGCGCCAAACCACCTACAGCCCCGCCTATTTAGCCTTTGGCAATAAAATTGACATGGAGCATATTGGCAACTGCAACAGCATTACCGATAAAAAAGAAAAGCGCCGCGTAAGAACAGACGCGATCTGGCAGCAAGTGGTTGACGCCTATGCAAACTTCGGAGTAGGTGATGGATAATAAAGTTCCTGATGACAAAATCAATATCGTAGAAAATAAGCTCCGCGAGCTACGAGACGAAATTGAAAAGATGGAAAAAGAAAACGCCGAACTCTTTGCAAACCTTGGCATCGGCCCCCACCAGCTGGAAGAGCTCCTCTCCGACCGATCTCTGTACACCAAAGAAGCCTACGACTTCATCCAAAGAGAACGAAAAGCTCTCCAAGACATCCTCGACAACCGTATCGAAGCCTCCAGCGCCAAAATAAAGCGAGAAAAATCCTCCGAAGTAGTCGGTGGCCATTGGATCTTTGTCCGCTAAATACGTTTAGTATCCTCCTCACTCTTCTTCTAGGGGGTATTTTCCATTTAGCATTTTTTCAAGTGTGCTTCCGGGATATGTTTTGCTTGGTGTCTCTAAATACTTGAGGCAGTTTTCGTAGTAGGTTCTACATGCTTCGAGGTTTATGTCGTTATCATCAACTTTTATAAATTTAGCAAGTTCCTTTACCTCAGTAGACTTGAGTATTGGTTTTGCCATGAGAAACTTGACTTGCAACAGCAACGACTTAGCTTCGTCATTTTCAATGAGGTTACTTGCATCTGAATGAGATTGCTCAATGATACTGCTGTTATTAAGATCGCATAGGACAGCGCGTCTTCCTGCGCTTACGCTACCATAGCCAAAGCCTTCCTTGATTTTATCGGCATCGACGTTGCTCACCATAATATAGCGCGTAGGCTTATTATTTTCTTGAAGGATAAGCATGTAGCGCGCTGAAAGGTGGTTTTCAGCATGGGCTGCAGTACCAAGTTCATGATCATTTGTGATAAAGTTGGTAGAGTACTCAATTTTATCGCGTGCTGGAAGTTTTACTTCCTTTGGAAGGATTTTATCCAATGATTTAAAATCTTTTTTATTTGTATAAAGCCCGTTTATGTCGTAGCTATTTTTATGGCCTTTAAGTGGGTTAGCAAGTATCTGATACTTCCCAGTAGCCGGAGCTTTAACTCCTGCAACTTCAAGCTCTTCTTCTGCTTCTGTCTCAGCCTCATTCTCAAGCTCCACTTCTTGTTCGAGCTCTGTTTCTTTTTCAACTTCTTCCTCAAGCTCTTCTTCAATTTCACCTTCACCCTCTGTTGTAGACGTGGTGCGAATTTTTTCTGGAAGGTCTTTTAGATTTACACACTTATCAAGAGCATTTGTTAGCGCCTCAATGGAAGAGCTTGCCGCTAGTTTTTTTTGTTCAACGATGCTTAGTTGTTCGATGTTTTGTTGCAATGCTAGACGCTGAAGTTCATCTTTTTTCTCTTGTAGCACCAAAGTGGCAACTAACTGTACGTGCATAGGTAGAGCAAGCTTCTCAGTAAGGCTGAGTGCTTGGAGCTTTTCTTTCAGTGCTATACGATCGCTACCCTCTGGCAGCATCAGATTAGCAGCAAGCTGTAGGCGCATAGGTAGTGAAAGATTGTCATCATTTATCACAGCCTTAAGAGCGTTTGTGTAACGTACTTTTTCTTTCTGAACCGCTTCGTCACGGTCAATTTTTGTTTCACCCTTTAGAAATTCTGCAAAGTGAGATCCTGCCTCTTTTTTTACAAGAAACTTTTTTACCTCTGGATGGTTGAACAACGCCTTTCTATCTTCTAAAGATAGTGCAGTGTTCGTACGCACGGCTCGTATTGGTTTTGCAAAAGCATTCTGCATCTTGTGCCTTGTTGCGTCCCAATTTTTATCAAGCTCTACCTTGGCTTGGTTTGCAGTAAAGTAGCGCAGGCAAATAGATTCATCAGGGACAAAACTGTCGCTAAAGCACTCTTGTAAATTAAGCAAGGTGTATTTTTTGTTGTTGTTATAAGTATCTATTGCCGTAGAGAGGTTTTCTCTAAGTGTTATTGAAAGATCAAGACCCTCTATCTCTTCAAAGAATGATTTTTTATTAATCTCTACGCCAGGCATATAACTGACATGAGAAAGTAGCCCTTTTAGAAGTGATTGTGCCATATGGCTCTTTACTTCCACGGATAATTTTTCACTTACGCTTTGGCCAAGTAAAATACCGCGCATACGAAATGCACTTTGCAGCTCGTCTGGCAATATCATATTTTTTCGAATAGTCCTAAAGCATTTAGCGGTTGGTTTTTGCAGGATATTTGTTCCCGTTTCGTTTTTGCTCCGGATTATGGTAAGCCTTTGTTCAGGTTTTAGCCGAGAATGGACAAGAGGTAGTACTGTGTATCCTTCATTCTCATTTTTTTCTACGCATACTTCAACACCGTTGGTGTTATGGTAGATAACACCGCTGATATCCGGTCGCTTTCCAGATGTTTCGCACTCTTTAAGCAGTTTGAGAGCAAAAGCATCGAGCTTTTCTTCTTTAAGCCAATTTCCGCTATCCATACAGACGTAGTATTCAGGATCCATGAACTGCGCAATAACTTCATCAGCTGGTTTTTGCTCTTTTGTTAAACTTGTTACAGTAGCCGCTCCAGTTGCAAACTTACGATTCATAGCAAGAATTGTCATGCCATCTGTGCCTTTTTCTGCAAGCGCTTGCATTGAGGGAGCTAAAATTGCCTCATGCAGTGTGCCAGTATACCCTATGGTCTGCTGACTGCTACCTGCAAGCGTTTGAGGCGTGCTTGTGACGCTTTGCTCATACACAGTGTTTTGAGCAAAAAGATGGTCTTTGCAAAATTCCAGTATAGTTTTACGGTCTTTACTAATTGCTTTTTGAAAGGCATTCACTACAGTAGCAAAATCGTTTGACCGAGGATCTGTAAGGAATGAGAGACCCAACGTATCAGGTATGAGATTCATTACGCGGCTAAAATCACTGAATTTCTCTGTTTGATCAACTTTTAACCCTACAGAATCCCCCATTTCTTTTTTTGCATCTACTTGCCATTTAAGCAGTATCTCTTCAGCATCCCGGATAGGAATGCCATTGAAGAGGTAATACTGTACTGAATGGATGATTTTTTCTTCAGGTTCAGCGTACATCGTGGGTTTAGGATCTTCAGGTGCAGCATATGGTCTTGCTACATACTTTCTCTTTGCAGGATTGGGATTTTCAAGAAGAGGATCTTGTCCATAGTTAGTATTACAGTCTTTGAGAAGTGATTTCGGAAACACTTTTTTGATAGCAAAGGTAATTGAACCGAGTAGTTTTTGATCATCTTCATTTGTAATATGTGCTTCGATCCACTCACTGTCTTTTGTGGCTTCATCTCTTGCTACTTTATCCGTTTCTGAAATTTCCTTTTGGGTAATAAATCGCTCTACTATTTTCCTGTTGCTAGGATTTATTAATAGTTCTTTAAAAGGCGCTTTTTTCATTAAACGATTTATAGCTTTTTCTACAATCTTAGGCTGCACTTCATCGATATAATTTTGTTCATTTATAAAATCACCTCTACTGACTATCTCTTCACCTGGAATACGGCGCATAGCATTGGCAAAATCAATAGACACCTTATCATTAAGCTCTGTATCTGCAGCAATGTCTAATACTAGTTCAGTTAAAAAAATAGGACGAGCATAGGCTTTGGTTTTATCTTCATGCGCGTCAAACACTACTGGGGTTCCAATAGGACGTTTATAGACAATATCTGGATCCATAACCTTGTGTATTTCATCCATCTGAACAGAGGCATGATTCTGTAAAAAGTCGATAATTTTGCAGATCGTATTTGTGCGCTCTTCAAGCTTTTTGTCATATCCACTGCCTGTAAGTTCTGCTAGCTTTGCTTCTAAGCCTGCAAATCGTTCTTTTCTCTTTAGGGCTCTGTCACTGGCTCTTGTTGCGGAGGCTTCCTGAGCTTGTTGCACTGCTCGTATCTTTTCCTCGTTATTGCCAGCCTTTTCAAGTCGTCGTTTAAATACTTCTTGATTGACCTTGATCGTGTCTTGATCTTTTTTCTCAGTTTTTTTTGCCTCTTCAAGTTGCTCTTGCACCTCTTTTATTCGAGCCTCTTTGATAGTAGGATCTGAAAGTGAATAGAAGGCCTCATCAAGACTTGTAAGTAGAGAATGTATCTGCCTTGGCGATACAATCAGCGTGCCACCTTTTTCTTGTGTTTCGTGCAATCTTTTGAGGAAGGTGTCCAAATACTTGTTGTCTTGTGAAAGTTCAAGATCATACGGCAGCGAAACAAGCATTTGGTCTGCTACTTTTCCCAACACAAGTGCCAAAGATTCCTGTACTGCAGGAAATAGCGCCGGGGGCACCATAACAGTAGAAAGAGCTCCTGGCTTTGCTAATAGTATTGCTAAAAATGGCTGAATCACAGCCGTTTTTCCCGATCCCATAATCATCTGCATCACCAAGTTTTTGCCGCTAATGATGCCATTGGCAAACTCTAAAATGTTTTGAACTTGATCTGAGCGGAGTTTGATATCAATTGCTGTTTCCAAGAATAAAAAGATCATTGCATATGGATGGTCGGGTGCATAGGCACGTGTTTTATCCAACTGCTGAGCTAAAATATCTTGAGCTGATTTTTTTTCATCTTGCAACAGGGCTAACGCCTCTTCGAGTGCTCCCGCATTGGGCTGTGCTTTGCTTGTAGCATCAGCAAGTTCCGCCGACGCCGCTGCCACCTTTGTCTGCGCGACGATTAAGGAATCAACTGCCTTGATGGATCGGCCAAGCTGCTGCACTGCTTCTTTTTGGAAGAAGTATCTCTTTACAGCTTCCTGAAGGTTATTTCTACCTTCTGAAGTAAGTTCTGGATAGTTTTTAGCAGCATATTCATCATAATCTTTTCTTGCACACATGAAGCCAATTTCTTCAATCGTGGGATACGACTTGGTATTTAGAGCACTTGTGACTAGCGCCTGTGCAACACTGTTCAGGATGAGCGTGCCTTGGTGGGCTAGAAGCTTATTTTCCTCTGTGTATGCATCTGTTAGATCAGTTTTAAGTTTTAATGGATCTTTGCCTTCAATCCATATAAAAGCATCCCCAGGTAGCTTTGATTGTGCTACCTTTACGTCTTCAGATACTGCCACAAATTTTTGCTCGATAGCATCGTTTGTGCCAATTTCAGGGCAGTTGTTTGGGAGTAAATCCTTTTTGACTTCATCTGGCCGCTCTTTTTGTCCCTTAGAAAAATACTCTTCCCTAAATTTTTTGGTGATACCAAGGTCTTCCACCATAGACTTCATAGCTGCAAGAGGATAGAGGCTTTTCTTTATGTCATCTGGCTCCATGGTCCTTTGGAGCTGATCCAAAAGATCACTTGTCGCTAATCCTACTTCATCATTACCATGGCATTGTCTAATGGTTGTAAGCGCACCTAGAAGGCCATTTTTTTCAGCGGATGTTTTAGAGGTGGTAGCCATTACTTCAAGCAGAATGTATGGCGAATACCTAAAAAACTCCTTTGAGTCAATATTGTTGGGATTAAAAGGGAATTTTCCTTCTTGGCGAGATGATGCATAAATTCCCTGCGGATGAACGAACACTTTATTAAATACTTTATTAAGTTCAAATGTCTCTAAAAGGCGAAGCGCTTCTTGACGCACGCCAAGATCACCTGTAAATTCCAACACTGCGCAAAAGGCCGATCTAAGTTTTTCTTTATCTTCTGGCGAAAGTGCGTCCTTGCTGCATTTTGTTTCAAGCTCAGCCAGGTTCTCTTTATGCTGTGCCTCTGTCGCTTTCCGCGGATCTAAATTAAAAAGCTCTTTATATACTTCAATGGAGCGCGACGGCTGTATTTTTGCTTTAGGAACAACGGCCACTTGCGGGCGTTGCTTTTCGGCCGCAATTTTTTCTTTAAGCTCTAAAGTTCGCGCCTGCAACCTAAATGTAGGATCTTCTTCCATCTGTTCGATTTGCGGATCTTTTTGTTCAAGCTTACGCTGTTCTTTATAGACAGAGGTGATGTTTTCAAGCACCAAAAGTTCAGCAGATGGATCAAGTGGTTTTGCATCTGCAACTGAAGTTAAATAAAGCTCTGCAAAGTGAAGCTCTTTTGCAACTTCTTCAGCCGTTGGTGGCAGTATTTTTTTGCGCGCTTCTTCATGAAGAGCTTCTTTAGGAAACTGCTCCTCGTTTTGCTTTACAAGATACAGTGCGTGCATCTTGAGCCTAATCTCGCGGGGCGTAAGCTTTTGGCCGTTTGTTGTGGCCGCAATGCCTTTTAGGAGTTCTAGCTCTTCCCTACGATCCTCTCTAAACATTTTTGCATAGGCTTCGCCGGTT
>JAJFUY010000360.1 GCA_021372185.1 Chlamydiales bacterium
TTTTGACCACGCACTATATCTTCGATAGCCGCCAATAAATACAATAGCCCCCCACTATGACATAAATGGGAAAGCCCAAGTATTGAATGTTCGTATACGTTATGGAAGTTATTGTTAAATCCGTTTGCGGTCGAAAATTAAGAGCGGTAAAAAATTACCGCACTCCAAAGACCTGCGGTCAAACAAAAGGGCTCTCAGTAAACTGAAGAGCCCTTTGTAATTACATAAGCGGATGCAAAAAACTAGAACGGTACGTCGTCGTCTTGAGCAAATGATGCAGGAGCGGCTTTTGAACCGGCTGTTGCGGCTTTCCCGGCAAAGCGGTTAGAAAGTGCTTGCTCTTCATCTTGATCATCAGATGATCCTCCACCACCTTCAGAATTTTGGCGATCTTTGTTGCCAAATGGACTAAAGGAGATGTGCTCTGCAATGATTTCAAATGAAGTTTGCGGGTTGCCGTCTTTATCTGTGTAGATATCCGGAATACCCATTTCGCCCCAAGCGATAACCGGGCTACCCTTTTTGAGATACGCTAGGCGCTTATCAAAACGGTCGCCCCACATTGTTACACGCCACCAAACAGTCTTCTCTTTGCTGCCACGCTTAATATTTGTAGCCACGCGAATAGAAGTAACTTTTTGGCCGCTAGGTGTGTAGCGCACTTCAGGGTCTTGGCCTAGATGACCTGCTATTTGTATAAATATCATTGTCTCTTACCTTAAATTTTGATGAACCCTTGAGTGCCATGAGCACCTGGTCTTGGCATCATTGCTTGTGGAGTTTCTGCTTTTTTGTTGCCATCAGTAGATTCTTGTCTGCCTTCTGATAGATCTTTGCAAATCTTTCTCCAGCGCTCTACCATCTCCAAGAACACAGGTGCATACGCACGTAGAGCTGATGACACAGCATGTTCCATTGTGATAGTTGAGTGAACAAGGATAAGTTCTTCTTTTGTTGCAACGCCAACACCGCCGCCTGCCATTTGGCCACCGAGCATAGAACCTTCAAGAAGGCGCTCAAATAGCTTTAGCCGTGTTTTGTCATCTTTTGGCAAGCCATCTAGTAGTGGCGAGTAAAGATACAGACGTTGTGAATTTGGTTCATACGTAACATGAAGCGAGTAATCGTCGTCAATACCCAAAATACAGGTATTGTTTTCGTCGAAGGCAAGCTCCAGGTTAAGTTCTTTGCCGAATTCTTTTAAATTTTCTTTTGCGTTCTCAAGAGACATGCTCCCTCCCATTATGTGAATACAAGAAGTTACGCCATACACGCGATTATTGCAATTGAAAAAAGCAAAACGTGCTTAGCGCAAGTTCAAGGCAATCAGCCCTAGACCTTTTTAACAGAAAGCTTTTCTAACTCACTTGTGATGTGAGCAAGCTGAGCTTCTAACTTTCCAAGCTTTTGTTGATCTACCAAAGATGTTTCTTCAGGATATAAAAATTCTTTATGGGAAATCTGCTGCTCAAGACCTGCTATTTTTCCTTCAACGATTGCTTTATTTTCTGTTAAAGCCACTATTGACCGGCGTGCCTTTTGAGTAGTATTTAGCGCACTGGCTGTGGCTAGTAGGCTTTGGATTTGATTATCTATACGATATCGCAAATCATTTTCTTTTGTTGTAAGCCTTTGAAGCTGCTGGTCAACCACAGTAGAATAAAACCGCCCTACAGGCGCAAGACGTGATGTATAACTCATAGTACTCCCCTTTTTTAAGGTAAGCATACTAAAGACTCAACTATTTAAAACAAAGCACGTGAATAAAAAGCTACTTTTGGCAAATTGATTTAGAGTCCGCCTGGACGACTGATCGAAGCCCACCGTGACCGAAGGGAACGGTGGGAATAAGCAAAAAAACCATCGGAGCCTGGTTTAGGGCGATTGAATCACGAGATGTCGAACACAGACATGGTTTACACTTTAGCACACCCACATAGCTTACACATTTTTAAAATTTATAATTTAAAACTGTCTAATCTATCACGGTTAAAAGAGGACCAAAATGGTCCCCTGAAAAGACACATTC
>JAJFUY010000362.1 GCA_021372185.1 Chlamydiales bacterium
AGGGCATTCCGTTAATGAGTAGAGTAATATCTGGGCGGAATTCCTCATCGCCATTTTTGTACGTTAATTCAGTTACCACATGAAAACTGTTATTAGAAAAGTTTTCAAAGTCAATCAATTTGGGAGATGAGCGTCCAATGAGTTTGTCATAAAAAGCCTTACCTAGATCCTCGTTGTCCAGAGAGAGCTTGACATCATCCATTAATCGTTCGATGTCTCTTTTATCAATATGGGGGTTAATGCGTCTTATGGCTGTGTGGAATAGTTCTGGGAAAATATTAGTTTCTTTATCCCATACAGCACTTTTGAGAGAATGATATTGGTAGCCAAGCCTGATTAGATGTAAAATTGCAGGGATTTTGACTCGTGAATCTTCGTTAAAAACCATGACACCTTCTTCCGGGCAATTTTGACTTTCTTGTTACTGATACACAAAAATAATTGTACATAGCGGCATGCTATTTTAAAAATTTATATAAGTTGATTATTTGCTTGTTGTCATCGCGCCTTGTGAAATTTTAATTCCTTAAATTCAGAAGGTTATGATGTCAAAACATATAGGATAGTGTAAGGCGCATATTGACGCAAGTTATTGATGTAATTAAAAACGTAATATGACTTGTTATTATATTAGGAATTTGCGTGTAAAGTAATCTATTATTAACTGATTATTTCATACAATCATTAAAAATTGGAATAGTGAAATATTTGCAATGTACATGTTCCCGGGGGTGCCCTGTGAACATGTACATTGTGAATCTAAACAAAAAATTAAGAATTTCAAGGTCTTTGGTTGGCTCTCTAAGTCTCGGGCGTTAGATTTTGTTTGAGAACATTTTAGAGCTTTAGTTAGTGTTATAATGTTTTCAATCATTACTTATATAGTTGGATCTCAGTTCCGCTCGTTTGAATAGCTTTGCTTGAGTTAGATCCAGCTCATAGCGCTTTTTCTGGCAAATTCGATACGGGTATTGGTTTGCTTAATGTTTTGCGCTTCTTTCATTCGTGTGCTGCCATATTGAGGTTAGAGCCTGTGGGTCATATCTTCTACTTACTGTAAGTGGTGTTTTAACGCGCATAATGTTACTATGCTTGGCATAAATTCATATGCGTATTGAAAATTGGTAATAAGAGAAAAAGATGCAAGAGATTATCTATATTTTAACTAATGAATATATGCCTGGTCTTGTCAAAGTGGGCTATACGACGACTAGCGTTGAGCAACGCATGATGGAACTGTATAGGGGAAATACTTCCGTTCCACATCCCTTTCACTGCTTTTATGCTGCGATTGTGAAAAATGCAAAGTTTGTTGAAAAAAAACTTCACGATGCATTTGGTGATCATAGAGTGCCATCGAATCGGGAGTTCTTTAAGATAAGCCCACATCGGGTAAAAGCTGCGCTTGATCTCGTAGCTATTCAGGAGGTTACTCCAGGGGTTGATCCAGAGGTTACGCCTGAGATGACCGAATTTATTGCTAGGCGCCCTCCATTTCGGTTTTCTCTTGCTCATATACCAAACGGAGCAGAATTGCAGTTTGTCAGGGATGAAAGTATTATGTGCAAAGTAGTCGATGATCGTCACGTCGAGTTCCAAGGCGAGATAACAAGTTTAAGCGCTGCTGCTATGAACCTTCTGAGCGTGGCAGGATGGAAATCGACGCAAGTTCAAGGACCTGCTTATTGGCTTTATAATGGCGAAACCTTAGAGGAGCGCCGTCAACGATTCGAAGAAGAAGGTGTTCTTGTTTAATTAAAATTGATTAAGTTATTTGCCTGCAACTGCTAACTAAGTTACAATACATTTGGTTGTAATATAGCATGTAGGGGATCGTAATATGCCTGTAAATGCAGGTGAAATACAGGTAAAAGGGAGGTTTAAAAAAGGACAGTCTGGGAACCCTAATGGCAAGCCAAAAGGGGCTCGAAATAGGTCTACAATGGCTGCAGAGGCATTGCTTGCAGGTTCTTTAGAGGGTATTTGTAGGAAGATTGAAGAAGAAGCACTTGCAGGAAATATGCTTGCAGCGAGGATGGTATTAGAAAGGTTTTTGCCTGTAAGAAAAGATCGGGCGGTCAGGATTGATCTCCCGCAACTGAAGACATGCGAAGACGTCTTATCTGCTATAGGCTGTATTCTAACGGCAGTTGGTTGTGGGGAGATTTCGCCTAGCGAAGGTGAGGCGCTATCGAGAACTCTCGATATGTATTCGAAGGCTTTGGAAAATCACCAGCTGGAGGCTAGGCTGCAAGTCCTTGAAGCAGCAGCAAAGAAGCAAGATGAAGAAGGTAAATAGAAAACGGATAGAAAATTTAGAGAAAGCTGTGAGTGCAAAGAGAAACCGCCCAAAATATGCGAAGGTTTGTCATAATCCTTCTCTCCAAAACTTTGACTCGGAAGTGCATCAGATCGATGCCGGTGTGCTGCTTATCCTACCTGATAATGGGAGGAGATTTAAAGAGGGCTTTTATCTCCAGAAACAGAATTCATATGCCGTACATTATGGTTAAGGGACAAAGGGGACATTAGGGACAAAAGTCCCCCTTGATTTTTGTCCTTATTGTCCCTTTTGTCCCTTATAGATGGCTTTAAGGTGTGGGTTGACATAATAGATAGTACTTGGTGCTCCTTTGAGGGGGCCCTGACACTGTTCTTCGTGGATAAAACCGCGTGCTTTTAGCAGATCAAACGCGGGCAGTAAGTTTGTTTTGTGATACTTGCGATTTTTCCTTTGAAATTCTCTTCGGGAAAAGCATATAGAATTGGTATCTAAAATCCATTGCAGAATAACTTTTGCAATTGAAAGAGGTCTTTCCTCATCTATGAAAGAGAACGTTTTTAATGCGTGCGCTATCAGTGCGTGTCCGACTCTTATTGCATTTTCCATGGTTTGAAGGCTAATTTTTTTCTCCCAGGGTCTATCGAAAGCATATCTATTAATGTGGAGAGAGCCAGCCATGCGTGCTATTTGACCACTTAACTTGCCTGCCCAATCTGTGATATCTGATAGAAGGCCTATATCTGGATGCATCAATTTTTCAATAGTACGAGCGAAATCAAGCCACATGGCATATGCATCTGGATCGAGTTGGAGCACATGCATTTTTTGTGTACCACTGGCAGGCAGTGGATGGTTAAGTATTGCTTCGATAGTTGCGTTGAAGTGATTTTTCAGAGCATCATCCATAGGTTGTTCTTCAAGAGTTCGATAGCCTATATTAGATTCTGGAAAAACGTATAAAAAACGCCCTAATAATCCTCTGCCACGAAAGGTCGAGTTGCTGCATGCTTTTTGGATTACATGAGGTTGCACAGTTAACGCAATTGTTAGAACTGCTCTTTCGAGAAATATTGGTTCTTTTGTCCGTCGGTCTATTCGACAACTTGATGCAGAGTGGCTTTGAAGTAAGAGGTCTATATTTGCATTCCCATTTGTGTAAAGCCCTCTTAAGATATCAAAGATGCCGCCTTCATCGCTAAGAATGGCCATAGCCCCTTCATTTGCTGCCATGAGTGTTCCTAAATGTTCAGGGGTTATATCGCTAGTCCAGAGTTGAGGATATGTGGTCTTGTTGCGAAGTTCATTTTCAAGAGTTAGAAGTTTCTGTAACTCTGTCTCAGTGGGGATTTTTGTAGATACTGAAAGTTCTCTACGAAACTGCTTTAACTGCTGTTCAATAGTTTTGTGTTTGCAAATATCTGCGTTGACCAATGGTTCAAGCCGTGCTTTTTGTGCATCTTCCCATGCCCGAATTGGAGACGTGATTTCAGTAAATACAGCCGATTTCCTAGATGCCGGAGGCAGAATTGGAAGTGTGTAGATATTGACAGGTTCACAATACCCTTTTTTGACTTCAACTATATACTTCTTTTGAGCTGCAGTTGCAATTGTTGCTAAGCATAGCATGCTTGCCAATTCGGGTGGTGTTTCTGTTGATCTGGTTAATTCATCTACATATCTTTGAGTTTGTTCATCGAATATATTCTTGGGCCATTCGGGTAAATTGGGCTCTTCAAATTCATGAGGTAGATCCCATTCGGCTTTATCGAGCTCAATAGGTTCCATATTATTTCCCTCCAAAAGAGTGAGCCCATTCGAAGAAGGCATCTTCGTCAATCAGCCATCTTCCGCTTACTTTTAAGAAAACATGAGTGCATTTTTTTTCACTTGCATGAGCTATAATATGTCTCAATCCGCCCATGGGTGGCCACAGATGGTACTGATTCCATTCGGTAGCGGGTATTAGGCGACTTTGTTTTTCATCTTTCATTTTTTGCTCGCTCCTTTATTTTGTTGATTGAGACTTACTGTAGCTTGTTTAATGTGTCTCATTAACGCAAAAGGACGGATTCTGAAAAACCCTTTAAGTGAACAGGAGCATTTAGAAGAAAAATCCCCTGCATTAACGCGTCCAGGGATATTTTTCGAGGCACTTTAAGAGAGATTTCTATTGAAATTGCTTATTTGGGTGATTTATTTTTCGGTCCAATTTTTTTGGAAATATGATCAAACCATGATTTCAAATTGGGGTGACATTGCTCATACTGCGTGAGAATATTCTTTTTGGGACGTCCAGGCATTCTGGGCATTTTCGATACTTCTGTAGCGATATCGCAAAATCGTTTCGGTGCGATATTTAATCTTTGTACGGTTTTCTTCACCAACGGGAACTCCATGTAATATTTATAGGGAATTTTTGGAAATATCAGTGCCAGAAGCTCGATTTGAGCTCGGAGAATGGGTGGAATATCATCACCTTGGGGAATAGGTTCAAGAGAAGTTTCATCATATAAACCGAGCTGTTCATGGACAATAAATGCGTCTACAAGTGGTTCTACGACACTATGCCCGGTATGAAAAAGATATCCAGTCCAATCTTGCAATTTAGCAAAATATTCACCATCCTTATGTATTGATTTATCCATGCTTTTCCCTGAAGCACTTTCATGTAAATACAGGTAAATTTCATAAATTTCTCTGTGTAAGCGAGATGAATTGA
>JAJFUY010000371.1 GCA_021372185.1 Chlamydiales bacterium
ATCCCCTTTTTAGTGCGCTTAGGCAGGAAGACAATCAACACAATTAAATTTAACACAGGATTGGCTATTTCGATTAAATTGATTTTTATATCTTTAGCCCTCTTTGGGATGAGCAATTTAGCCTTAGCCATCTTTGCTGATGTCGGCGTAACCCTTATCGTGATCCTGATTAGCTTGCGTCTTTTAAAGGAAAAATAATAACTTCTTAATCTTTTTCAGTTCTTGTATTGCATAAAGATAAACCATCAAGTATATCCCAGTTATCAACCTGGAGTTTTGATGAGGTGTGCTCAAGCTATGCTGATAGCTGGAAGTTTTTATCTTTGTTCTGCCTGCACAAGAGTGCCACAAGCCGATGATTGCAAAGTATCATCACTTGTTCAAGAGCGCATTACGAAGCATGTTCATTGGAAACAGGGCTCAAAAGAAGATCAAGAAGTTCAATGTTGCCTTGACCACTTGCTGCAACAGGACTTGAATGTCGATACCACAATACAGATCGCTCTTCTAAACAATCCAAAGATTCAAGCAAAATTTGAAGAGATTGGCATCGCTCAAGCTGATCTTGTGCAGGCTGGACTATTCCAAAACCCCATTTTTGAAGGGTTTGTCAGATTTCCTAATAGACGCTCTCTCAAAACGAATACTGAACTATCAGTGACTCAAGGGTTTTTAGATATTTTTTTGATCCCTCTTCGTAAAAAGGTTGCTGCAACTGAACTTGAGCAAGCTGAATATCAAGTGGCTAACGTAATATTGGATCTTGCCTTCGACGTTCGAGAAACCTACTATAGCTTGCAAGCAGAGCAGACGAAATTGAACCTTTTAGAGCTTCTTGTTGAAGTTACTTCTGCGAGTAATCTACTTGCCGAGAAACAGCGCCAAGCTGGCAATATCAATGATCTCGAACTACAAAATCACACAAGCGAGTATCTCCAAGCCAAGCTAGAACTTTCAAAAACTCAAAACCAGATTGCCCATTTACATAAAGAATTGAATACACTACTCGGGTTAAGGCCATCACAAGATAACTGGCATATTCCCAATGAGCTTCCAGAGCTGCCTGGAGAGGAGATTTCGAAAGAAACTCTACACGCTCTTGCTTTGTCTCAAAGGTTGGATTTGGCATATGCACGCCTTGAAATTAAGCGAATATTTGAAATGGGAGCTACGAAAGAATGGTGGACATACATGGATGCTTCTGTCGGTATATCTGGGGAAAGAGATACGGATGGGGCACGCGTCCTCGGCCCCACATTTTTTGCTGCCTTACCTTTTTTTGATCACGGACAGGCAGATCGGGCTCGTCTGTTTGCTATGCTTAAGCAGCGGGAACATCAGCTTCAGGCTCTGGAAATTGATGTCCTGGCAGAGGTGACAAGATCTTTAAATCAACTACTTATCAATCGAACTCGCGTCACCATCTTTAACAAAGAGTTCATGCCCCTGCAAGCAAAAATCATCGCCACCTCTCAAAATTTTTATAATGTCATGGGACTTAGCGGGTATAAGTTATTGCATAACAAACAGCAAGAATTACAAGCCAAGATTGAGTATACAATGGCACTTAAAGAGTATTGGGTGACACGAGTAGAACTTGATCGCGCATTAGGAGGAACAATACACAAATGAATATGTCTATACTTACCTTAGGGCTCATTTGCATTCTATCTACTCTTGAGGGGGTAGACGCTCTTACCTACACGCCTGTCGTGACGCCGAACGCAAGCACACTTCCATGGACTATGGAAGATGGGGTAAAAGTATTTCACCTCACTGCTGAACCGGTGAAGCGCCAATTTGCTCCTGGCTTAGAGGTCAACTGCTGGGGATATAATGGACAGACTCCAGGACCTACTATTGAGGCGGTTGAAGGTGATCGTGTGAGAATATTTGTGACCAATAAACTTCCTGAACCTACCACAGTACACTGGCATGGCATCTTACTACCAAATGGTATGGATGGCGTGACAGGCCTTAACCAAAGGTCGATTAAACCAGGAGAAACTTTTAAATATGAATTCACGCTTCGTCAAAGTGGAACGCATATGTATCACCCTCATTTTGATGAAATGACTCAAATTGGACTTGGGATGATGGGATTTTTTATCATCCATCCCAAAAATCCAACTGAAGAAGAAAAAGTTGACCGAGACTTCTGCATCATGCTGCATGAATGGTTTATTCCTGTAGGTGCATCAACCCCAGATCCCATGGTCATGCTCGATTTTAACTACTTTACCTTTAACAGCACCGTCTGGCCAGGTACAGAATCACTCGTTGTGAAGCAGGGACAAAAAGTTCGAATCAGACTCGGCAACCTGAGCATGGATAGCCACCCCATTCACTTACACGGCTATGAATTTACGGTGACAGCGCAAGGGGCAAGACGAATGAGACCTAGTGCACAGTATGAGGCGGTAACGATCAATGTCCCTGTAGGTGATACCAAAGATATTGAATTTATTGCCGACGCTCCAGGGGATTGGGCACTACATTGTCATAAAACACATCACATTATGAATGGTATGGTACACGATATCCCTAATCTTATTGGCGTTGACCAAAATGGCATTGAAGAAACAATCCAAAAGCTCCTGCCAGAATACATGGCCATGGGACAAGCTGGAATGGGTGAAATGTTCGAAATGCATGGCATGCAACGGCCGCCCAATTACCTTCCTTTTGGGGCACCTGGGCAGTTTGGCACAATTGAAATGGGAGGAATGTTTACGGTGTTGAAAGTACGCGAGGGCATTACAAGCTATACCGACCCAGGCTGGTACCAAAATCCCCCAGGAACCGTTGCAGAAGCCGTTGGAGGTACACCACAGATAGAACAAAAACAT
>JAJFUY010000001.1 GCA_021372185.1 Chlamydiales bacterium
TGGTGGCGTCTTTTGCCTCATCAAGCTTTTTATCAGTTTTAATTTGATCTGCTTTTTTATCATCTGCCTTTGCAGTATCAGTTCTTATCAAGTCACTAATTTTTTGCTCAGATTTCAGCCATGCGATAAGTGCATCTAAAACAATAGCCTGCTCAGCAGTTCCGAGCTGGGCAATCAGCTTCTCGCTACTCAAGTCAGTTCCTAATCGCTCAATAATGCCAACAGTGGCCTCTGGGTTAGCTAGTATCTCTGTAATAAGCATAGAGGGAAGGCCCGGGTGAGGCAAAATGGACGCCATATCCTCGAGGTTTTGCTTATCTGTTGCCGAAAGGGAGATGAAGTCTTTAATCGCATCATGCAATTTCTCAATATCGCCCATGGTAAGCGACGAGGTGACCTCATTCCAAATGGCAGTTGCCTGCTCAGATAGATCAGGATCTAGTGGTACAATTGGAGATGACATAGTGATCGTCCTTTTTATTAGCCTGCAATAGGAATTTGAGATACAGATCCCATATTGTCATGTCCGCTGGGTTGTCGTGTGACAATGGAGAAGTTTTTCACGTAGGTGTTTGCAGGGTCTAGTATTAAAGAAAGTGACTTTTGGAAGAAGTCGCTTTGGTCGCGCACGCTATCAGCAAAGCGCGTTACAGTATCTTGTAAGAATTTTTCATCATTTGTCTGTTTAGAAAGTGCTTTGAAGGCGGTAGTAAGTAAGTTGACAAGGTCTGGAAGCTCGCCCGGAGTGCCTGGTTTTACAGCTGATACTGGAGTTGTAGTAGTAGGTTCAGGGGTAGTTGTGGGCTTTAACGCAGTTGTAAGAAGTGATCCTACGGCGGGGTTAGTTTGTAAAACACCTTCTTTTAAAAACTCTTCAACAATGTTTTTGGCCTGTTCTGGGGTGATGACGCCTTTTAACACAGAAAGCACAAGTGAGTTTCTGTCTTCTGGTGTGATACCAGGAATTGTAGGGCCTGTATTATTGAGTAATATACTCACACTTGATGTCTGATCTTTTGGAAGCTGGCTAAAGCCTTCAGGGTTTAGCTGCTTGATAAGTGTTGTGATACTAGGTCTACGAGAAGAATCATGTAAAATGTCAGATCGTAGCTGTTCGGCTTCGGCAAGTGCAATTTTATTTAATTGCTGTCTAATTTCACCTGCAACATCAGATGGGGTTTTAAGCAGCACTTCTTGTACTGCCTGGCCAATAGGAAGCTCTGGGTTGAGAGTAATGCCGCGGTCGGTAAATACCTTGGTAACCTTTGCTACAAAGCCTAATTGCTCGGCAGGTGTAAGGTTCTCATTTAGAATATCAATGAAGTTTGAGATAAATTGTGGGTTTGATGGGGTGATTTCTGGGGTGAGGCCCTTAACACCTAAATTACTCAAACTTGTTGTAACGCTTTGTAAAGTGGTATCAGCTGGTTTTTCAAAGGCTTTTTGCACAATAGTATCGATATTTGTGCTGCCGCCACCGGCAGCTACTGCCGCAGAGGCTACAAGTAACGATACTAATTGTAATAAGAATAAGAGAAGTGACAAGAGCTGCTGGATTTCTTCGTCGCTTAATTTTTGAGATTCACCTGTGGCTTTTAAAATGGCCAAGAGGTCATTTTTTAGCTGTGGCACATTTTCTGTTGCAGAAAGAAGTTCTTGAACTCCTGAGGCAAGTGCTGTTTTCTGTTCTGCTGTAAGACCGGTTGCTATGGTGGTATCAGTCGTAATAGTGGGGGTAACTCCTGGCGTTACAACACCAAATTCTGATTTAGCTTTCACAGTAGTTGCTAGACTGCCGATAGCAGTAAGGCCAGCAACAAGCCCTGATTTTTCGAAAATGCCTCTTACGTAATTTTGAAAATCAGTAGATGATAGCACTGCAGTAAGGGATATAGAAACAGGCCCAGCTCCACTACTAGGATTAGCTCCTCCAAGACCTGTGCCGGCACCAACTCCTGTTGCAGTGGCTCCACCAGATGTCACGTTAGGTGATGTGGCGGCATCTTTAAAGCTAAATAGTGCAGTAGTTGGAGGGTTGTTAGCGGTATCTGTAAGAGACTGTTCATTTTGGATGATGAGTGATATTAAATTATCCATGCCAGCAAGAACCGAAAAGTCAATAAAACTCGCTGGATCACGAACAGGGATGTAATCGCGTATATATACTGGGTCTAAGAGAATTATCTTTGTATTGCCGTTTGCATGAAGCCGGCCAAGTACAGGCGCTAGTATTTTATTTAGGTAGTTTATTGTGCTGTTCAGGGCTTTTACATCTGCTGGATCTGGGGGTAATGGTGGTGCGTTTGCGGGTGAAGAAAAATATGTTGTGAAACTTGATGGTGTTGCGCTGTTGTTGTTAGTTGCACCAGTAAAGGCACCAGAGGTTGGAATCGTACTTGGAAAGGTTAATTTGTTTCCATCAAGTAGCGGAACGGGGGCAAGGAGTATGGGAGGAGGTAAAACTGCAATAGGACGGGTAAAAGGTGATGAAGGCACGAGAAAAGATATTAGACTTTGGTTTGTCGTTGTTACATTTTCTATGAGTGCATCGGCCTTAGCTAATGCATCACTTGCAGCATTTGATAGGGTAATGGGTGAGCTTCCACTCATAGCCATAGTAAGATTGAATCGCGCATTAGAAACGTAGTTTAGTGCCTGTTGAAGAGCGTTATAATCTGCTGTAAGTGTGGTCCAGTTAACGGGAGGACTAGAAAGATCTGCTGATATTTGGGTAAGAGCCGCCTGCACAGCAGGAAGGGTGTTGTTGTAATCTGTAAGATAACTGGTGCTCTCATCGCCTAGTGGAAGGTTGGTAATTATTCGAGTAAATTCGTTGTTTAGAGCTAAGATACTTGCCGCTTCTGAGCTTACTTGAGTATTTAACATGGTTGTAGCTTGGCTTTCAGCGCTCTCTAGTATCGCTTGGAGTTTATCCTGATCATTTGTAACTATAGCTACATAGCCAGTAAGTCCAGATAAAGTTGATGTTATATCGCTAGTGGGGCTACTAAGTGCACTGATTGCTGTATTTAATGCAGTTAAATCTGTTGCAATTTGTGCTTGTAGTGCGTCAACAGCCGCTTCATCTACGGGGCGAGAGCTGAGCATTGAAGTTACAGTTTTTAAATTTCCATTAAGATTGCCGGCACTAGTAGTTATGGCTTGTAGAGCTACTTTAAGTGGGTTATTTGATGCCAGATCCGATGTGAGTGTTTGTAGTTTGTTTATGTAGTCATCAAGTTGGCCATGATCTGCCCATAATTGCACTTTATTATCGTCAGCTGCCATCTGAAGGCTTGCGTTTAGGGCGGCAATCACTTCTCTGCCTCGGTCATTTTGTTCGCTAATTTCGTCATTAAGCAGGAGGATAGCTTGATTTACTGCACTAGGGTGATCTTTATAATACTGTATTTGTATCGCGGCATTGTTCAAAGCTTCTGCGTTGTTTCGTGCGACCTTGTTATTGTAGGCTAGGTCTGCTTGCATGAGTTTGTTAGCAAACTCCTGTTGGGCAGAAATTTTATCTGCGTCACCTCGGCCCGCTGCTTCAAAGAGCGATAAACGAAGTTCATTAACACGCGAGTCGGTGCGGCGTATTTCACGTATAAGCTGGTCTAACAATACCTCTACAAGGGTGATAAACTGCATAAGCTGGCTCATAGACATTTTGCCGGGTGCAGGCATAAGGGGGGCATTGACGTTTGAGGTAAGGTTAACATCAGCATTTAGGGTTGAGCCGGTAATGCCTGCCAATCTTGTTAGATATTGGTCCTGAGCTGCTGCGGTTGTCTGATTGATAGATGGATCAAGTGAAGGAAACTGTGCCAAAAGCTGATTACGAAGGAGAGTATCAGCATTGGCAGCGGCAGCGATTGCGTTTTGAGCGGCGAGTTGGGCGTTATCAATGATAGATTGAATGTCTGCTAAAAAGTCAGTTACTGTTACGCTGGCAATCTGACCTGCCTGATTGAGTACTCCTACTTCGGCATCAAGGGCTGTTTGGTACGCAAGTAATGCTGATTGTAGTGAAGAGAGCCGAGCATCGCGGGTAGAAGTCGCGGTTTGGATATTGGTTGAATCAGCATTTACAACTGCTTGTTGAGCATTAATTGCTGCAAGGTCAGCTGCAAGCGTGGCGGCACTGGCCGCAGGTGGGGCTGAATCTTTAGCATACTGAGCCTGTAAAGAAAGCAAGATATCGTTATCATGTTGAAACGTATTCAGTAAGACATTTAACGAGCTTTGAGTGCTGTAAAAGGTGCTAAGGGCAGCTGTAAAGGTTGTACGGGCGGCAATTCTTACATCATTTGCATTATTGAACTGAAGATCTAGGGTGTTGCTGACAGTTGCAGGTAGTGTGAGTTGCTGATTCATGACATTCATGAGATTTTGAGCAAAATCGTTTAATTTTTGATCAACTTTATCATCAATATCGTTTTTAGCCTCTTGTGCCACTGTAGTGAGGTTTACATACGCTGCCTGCATGTTTGAAAGGGCAGCGGCTAAAGTACTGGATGAAATATTGAATAAAGCTTGAGCGTTTGTGATTTGAGCTTTTGTGCCACTTGCCATAACGGTGTTAAGCGTATCTTTTTTGGCTAAATAGTCAGCGCTTGCAGCATTGAGGGTAACAAGTGCCGAATTATAGGCATTTTGAGAGGCTGTAATATCCATAGCTGGCCAGCTTGCGTTTTGATACCAATTGATTGGTAAGCCTGAAATGTTCGGATTTCCCATGGGTAGACTCCTTATAAGTAAAGGGTGTGGCATGCAACAATTTGCATCATAGTGACCGTAGGCACATACCTCCCCTATACCTCTATTTTATCAAATAAATATTATAAATGATAGGGTCTTTTAACCTAGGTTTAATTAGCTCTAATTCAGAGATGGTGCTATTCTTATGCTTTTCAACGAAGTGAGCTGCTATGTCACACGATCATTTTAAGGGTAGAGGTGCTCTTGAGCATATGGTAGAGGTCCAAGCCGAGGGGAAAATTATATCATCAGAGATTCATGGTGCAGAAACTCCCGGGTATCTATTTGCCGCCTGTGATGCCGCCCGTGAAATCGCGGTATTTTTGGTGGTATTAGTGCTTATTTTGAGCTTTTTTGAGTTTGCTCACGATCAAGTGTTCATAATACTTTTTGCCTTTAGCGCCGCCAGTATCTTTTGGAAAATTGGCCGTGCCGCATGGCTTTCTTGGTCACGCCTAGAGCGCCTTCACAGGGTAATGAACGAAGAGCGGTATGAAATTGAACATAATCGAACCCAGGAAAAACAAGAACTCAAGGCCCTATATCAAGCCAAAGGCTTCCAAGGTAAGCTTCTAGACGAAGTTGTAGACGTTCTTATGGCAGATGGAGATAGAGCACTCAGGGTAATGCTCGAAGAAGAAATGGGTTTTAGACTAGATCAAAATGAACATCCACTTATTCAGGGCCTGGGAGCAGGTTTGGGGGCGCTTATTGCCGCAATTTTTGCGCTTTTGGTTCTTTTATCTCAAAATTTTTCACTATTTATTGCGCAGGGGATACTTGTAGTAACATTTAGTTGCTTTGTAACAGCAAGACGCGAGCATAATAGGGTTATACCGGCGGTTATATGGAATGTGGGTATTGGCCTTTTTGCAAGTTTAGTTGCGTTTTACACCATGCACTATATATCAGGGTAATATGATTCAAATTCCTATAGCCACAAGACATTCACATTCTCATGAATTTGATGTTCGTGATTTTTTTGAAACAGGCTTAGAAGAGAGTGCAAGCCCATTTTTAACGCCAGGCGCGCGAAAATTAAGCCGTAACTTTGCACTTAAGTCATCGATTCTTTCTAGCTTCTTTTTAGCTATTAGCTATTGGCTTTCATTTTATCCACAATATGCTCCCATTTCCGCCATTTTATTAGCCTCTGTATACCTTATAGTAGGTGGGCCTGCCCTCATAAATGCGGTAGAAGACATTTTCTTGCACCGTGACTGCAATATTGATGTGTTGATGACCTTGGCGGCCTTTAGCGCTATCTTTATGGGCTCTGGGTTTGAAGGGGCGCTACTTTTGGTGCTATTTGCCCTTTCTGGGGCTATTGAAGATACGGTATCACTTAAAGCCAAAAATGCCCTTTTGGAGCTCCATAGAATTGTACCTCTAAAAGCCTATGTGCTAGAAGAGGGCGAACTTCATGAACGAGCCATCCAAGATGTGCCTATAGATGCCATAGTTTTGGTGCGAGCCGGGGAAGTGGTGCCCTTAGATGGCCTCATCATAGATGGGGCCTCACAGGTCAGCCTTGTGCATTTGACGGGCGAAAGTGTGCCTGTTCGTAAGGTAACAGGAGACGATGTACCCTCTGGTGCCCAGGTAATTGATGGGTCTCTTACTGTAAAGGTGACTCATGTAAGCCAAGACTCTACTGTAAGCCGTATCGTGCAGCTCATAACAGATGCTCAAAGTGCAAAACCTGTGTTAGAGCGTTGGTTTGATTCTTTTAGCCGGATATATTCCCTTTCAATCATCGGCCTATTTGTGCTGTTTGCTGTGAGCTTCCCTTACCTTTTTGGCATGAGTTGGTTAGGCAAAGAAGGCTCTATATATCGCTCGTTGGCCTTTTTAATCACATCGTCCCCCTGCGCGCTTATTTTGGCAGTACCTATTGCCTATTTAAGTGCCTTAGGTGCCTGTGCACGTAAAGGGATAGTACTTAAAGGTGGCGTAGTGCTAGACGCCTTAGAAAAAACCAATATGGTGGCCTTTGATAAGACAGGGACGCTTACTTTGGGTGAGCTTACCCTAGATAGCATAACGGGCCCATTTGAGGATTTGGGTGTAACTCAAGATGAAGTATTAAGTTTAGCAGCAACACTCGAAAGAAATGCCGTACACCCTATTGCACAAGCAATTGTGCGCATTGCTCGTGATAAAAACCTTGCTTTTCAGCCAGTACAAGATGTGCAGGTTATCCCAGGATATGGTGTAGAGGGCACAATTGATAATAAGCGCGTATACGTTGGTGATAGCATAAAGGCACTAGAGCGCGTAACAGATGCAAAAGGCCTTCAAGAAAAAGTGCAGCAAGCTCAAAAAGATGGCAATATCATTGCCTGTTTTGTGGTAGAAAAAGCTGCCTTCTTACTTATTTTTTCTGACAGAGCACGCCCCGGCATAAAAACCATGCTTGATGCCCTCAAGCGCTCAGGCCGCGAGCTTATCATGCTATCCGGCGATCACTATGAAAGCGCCAAAATAATTGCCCACCAGGTAGGTTTAGACAATTTTGAGGCAGACCTAAAGCCAGAAGATAAGCTCAACCGCATCACCCAGCTTTCAGAAACAAAGGGCCTTGCCATGGTAGGCGATGGCATTAACGACGCTCCAGCACTTGCAAGAGCCACAGTAGGCATCTGTATGGGCCAAGTAGGAAGTGCCACAGCACGAAGTGCCGCTGACGTTATCTTGCTTAACGACAACATAGAACTGCTCGACTGGCTCTTTAACAAAGCCAAAAAAACTAGAACGATAGTAAAGCAAAACTTAAGCATAGCCATTGTTGCCATCATCTGCGGCAGCATCCCGGCCCTAGCAGGATACTTACCCCTCTGGCTTGCCGTAATCGTCCACGAAGGTGGCACGGTCCTCGTAGGCCTCAACGCCCTTCGCCTCCTGAAAAAATAAATAGTGCATCGCGAAGAATCTTATTCTTATTCTCGTTTTTTTTTGTTTCTCTCTCTCTCTCTCTCTCTCTCTCTCTCTCTCTGTATTTTCTCTGCGGTAAAAAAATAATCACACACCATTGCTAGTTTATCTTTTTGCATAAATGTTATTTTTATAATAGTTTGTGAAAGAAAACATTTTTCCACCGCAGAGAAAATACAGAGAGCCAGAGAGAAAAACAAAAAAAACGAGAATAAGAATAAGATCAAGAATAAGACTAAGATTCTTTCCTCTCAGTGAGTTAGAGTGCCCTCTGTGGTAAAAAATCTAAGGGATTGTTAAAAAATGATTTTGGTGGCATGGTGGGGAATGATTCACAACGGATGAGATATGACCGACCAAGAGAGTTTTTTAGCTAAAGAAACAGAGCAATTTCGATCGCTATATCGATGGCTAAAGGCCTCCTTTTCTGAGGAATTCTTTAAACAGGCAACAGAAGATGAACTTTTGCTTATTGCCCATAGCTTAGTGGGCTTTAAGCTGCAGGGCTCATTTAGTGCGATGAATTTTGCTGATGCGAGCATAGTGCTTAGCCGTGATGCTATTGATTCTGATTATAAAATCTATGAGCAGTATGAATCTCGTGGTATTACGCATATGCACACGTTTGTTTCTCATGCCGCACTGCCTGATGAAACTCATTTGGTTAGAGTATCGTTTCTTACCTTTGGCACAACTTCAGTTTTACCGCCTGAGCATGCTCAAGGCATCATAGAGCAGGCAAAAAATAGTGATCATACCCAGTGTCAGCTTATGCGTTTGTCTACTGGCGGTCTTCATCTTGCTTTGGCTTGCTCAGAGGTGCCTCGTCACGGGTATGTAGGGCAGCTTTTTAAAACGCTCATTAAGAGAGAGGTCTCTTTAGGCGAACTTTTTTTAACTATCACTCAATCAGATGTTTTATATTTGGAGGCCCAAATCGAGGGCAAAAATCTTGATGCTCAAGATTTGGTGCAACAGCTTGTTTCTGTGCGTGATTTTGGCTGCCCAGACATATTTGAAGACACATTTAAAGGTAATTTTCAGCAGCTTGAGTTTTTGCGCAGTGTTAGCTGCTTTGTCCAGCAGCTTTTGGTGCATCTTGATCCGCATATGTACTCTCTTAGCAATGTCCATGAGGCGTTTTGTTACTGGCCGGAGCTGGCTTCAAGCTTATATGAGCTCTTTTGCTTAAAAATGGATCCCTACAAAAAGAACATTGAGAAGTATCTGCCGCTTAGAGACAAGCTTTTAGAACGTATTGAAAAGCAAGATACCGGTAAAGAGATGAGCGATTTACGTCGTAAAACAGCTCTTCAGTATGGTGTACAGTTTGTTGAAAGCCTAAAAAAGACCAATTTTTTTGTGACAAAGAAAGGTGCTATCTCCTATAGACTCGATTGCGAATTTTTGGCTGAATTAAAAGAAGTGTTCCCAGAAGTGCCCTTTGGCATCTTTTATATCTATGCCCGCGATTTTTTTGGGTTTCATATACGCTTTCAGGATTTGGCCCGTGGCGGTATGAGATCGGTGGTCATGAAATCACGAGAAAAGTGTGTTGAAGAGGCTCCTTTAACGTTTTTAGAGTGCTATCAGCTTGCTCGCACACAAGAAAAGAAAAATAAAGACATTCCAGAAGGTGGTGCCAAGGCTATTTGTTTTTTATTCCCCCATGCGCATCTTTATCGCACGCAACGGCTTTTTATAGAAAGCCTGCTTCAAACTGTTATGGCGCAAGATAGAGCTATTGTAGATTATTATGAGCGGCCTGAATATTTATATCTTGGCCCAGATGAAAACATGCATGATAGCATGATAGAGTGGATAGCTACCTATGCCAAAACTATTGGGTATCAACCAGGAAGTGCCTTTATTTCAAGCAAACCAAGTGTTGGCATAAACCACAAACGCTATGGCGTTACCTCTTTGGGCGTAAATGTCTGTATGAAAGAGGTGTTACAATTTGTAGGCATTAACCCAGATACCGATGTCTTTACTGTTAAAATGGCAGGAGGCCCAGATGGGGATGTAGCGGGTAATCAGATACTGAATCTAGAAAAGTACTTTCCAAATACCGCTATGCTTATCACGCTTATAGATGTGTCTGGGGTAATTTATGATCCTAGTGGTTTGGATTTACAAAGCCTGAAAATGCTTTTTCAAGAAGCTAAGCCAATACGCTTTTATCCTATTGATAAGCTATCTGAGGGTGGTTTTTTACTTGATACAAAAAGTGAGAAAAAAGAAGCTGATCACATCGTAAAAATATTGTGTACAAAGAAAGTTAATGGAAGGCTTATTGAAGAGTGGTTGTCAGCAAGTGACGCTCAAGAAATCGTGCGTACTTTTGTGCACAAAACAAGTGTTGATGTATTTATCCCAGCAGGTGGAAGGCCTGGTACTTTAAACCAGTTTAACGTGGCAGATTTTTTAGACTCAAAGCTGAAGCCTACGTCAAAAGCCATTATTGAAGGGGCAAACCTCTATCTAACACCAGAGGCACGCGAGTTTTTGGAGCAAAAGGGAACCATTATTATTAAAGATAGCTCAGCCAATAAGGGTGGGGTGATTTGTTCTTCATTTGAGGTACTTTCGAGCTTATCACTTACAGACGGGGAATTCTTACAGCATAAAGAAGTAATCGTCCAAGAAATATTAGAAAAAATTATTGAATATGCCGCTGATGAAATACGCCTCATTCTACAGACTCATAAGGCAACAAAAGAAGCTTGCAGTCATATTTCAGGAAAAATTTCTGAGAGGATAAACCTCTATAGTGCTGAAATCCGTGCCTATCTAGAACCTATTCAATTAGAAAACAACCCCTTTATGAGCTGTTTTTTTGAATTTTGCCTCCCTATTTTACGAAATCAATTCTCAGATAGACTCATACAAGCCATCCCCGACGTCCACAAAAAAGCCATCATTGCCTCATGGATAGCCTCAAAAGTAGTCTACTTACGGGGCCTTGACTGGTCGCCCTCCATAGTAGACGTACTCCCATTCCTCATAAAAGACCCCCAAATCACCCAGTGCATCATTAAGCCGTTGGCTTAGAACTTAAGAATCTTAGTCTTATTCTTGATCTTATTCTTATTCTCGTTTTTTTGGTTTTTTCTCTCTCTCTCTCGCTCTCTGTATTTTCTCTGCGGTGATAATGTTTTCTTTCACAAACTGTTATCAAAATAACATTTTAAGCAAAAAGATATACTAGTAATCGTGCGTAATTATTTTTCACCGCAGAGAAAATACAGAGAGCGAGAGAGAGAAAACAGAAAACAGAAAACGAGAATAAGAATAAGATCAAGAATAAGAATAAGACTAAGATTTGGCCTTTTTAGCAGACGTGTGTATTGACTGCTAAATTGTCTTGACCCATAATTCTTCTGGCTTTTATACTGTGTGAAAAGAGGGGCTGAAGGATGAAACTGGTTAATGCATCAACGCAAAAGCGAAATGGGAAGCGTGATAAGGAAATGCGCTGTCTTACGGCTTTGGTTGAATATTACCTAAAGACCGGTAAGGCTGTGGGCTCTAATACGTTAAAAGACGTAGGGTTTCCAGAGCTTAGCTCTGCTACCATCCGTAATTACTTTGCCAACTTAGAAGAAGAGGGCTATTTAAAGCAGCATCATACTTCTGGTGGCCGTGTGCCTACTGAACATGCCTTTCGCTACTATGCTCAAGGGGCCTTGCAAGATTTTGAACGCACTCACTCTCATGACACTCAATCTCACGTAACTGACACTGAAGATGCTGAAGACTTTAAAGCCGTCGCCCTTTTTTTGCAGCGTATAGCCGAAGCTTGTGCTGAGCATACCCAGTGTGCTGCTTTTTTATCGGCGCCTCGCTTTGATCAAGATTTTGTAACAGATATTAAGCTTGTCTCTCTTGATTCTAGCCGCGCTTTGGCTATTGTTCTGACCAATTTTGGGCAGGTTTATACAGAAGTACTGCATGCGCCTCACAAAATGAGTCAACATAGCATACAGCGCATCCAAAGCTACTTTCATAGCCGTTTGATGAATAACGATTTAGTAACAGAGCCTCTCTCGCAAGAAGAGCATGAGCTCGCCGTGCGTTTTTACCAAGAAACTATGGCGCGCTATTTAGTAAATTACGCCAATTTTAGTGCGGAAGATATGTTTAGAACCGGCTTTTCAAAGCTTTTACGGTATCCTGAATTTCAAGAAGCTGAAAGTTTAGCCTCAAGCTTAAGCCTATTTGAAAATCAGACAGCTTTACGCTCACTTGCGCGCGATGTCCAGCGAGCCGGCAAAATGAAGTGCTGGATAGGCGAAGATTTATTTGCCTTTTTGTCATCAAAGCCCAATTGCTGCCTTATATCGGCTCCCTATAGTATTGGGCATAAGTTTGTGGGCAGTATTGGTATTATTGGCCCCATGAGAGTGCCTTATGGACAGCTTTTTGAAAAAATCGATGCGATGGCCGCTGAGATATCGCACTTTTTAGATAAAAATCTTTATAAATATAAAATTGAGTTTCGCAAGGCTTCAAGTTCTGGTTATGAACTTGATTACGAGACGCGTAAACTCATTGCAGGGCCAAAGGTTAACGCCCTGTTAGAAGATCATACAAATGAGAGCACAACATGACACCAGAAGAAGAACTAGAAGCACAAGCAACGCCGCTTGCAGCCGAAAATGTAGACACCGAGACAGATAAGTTAAAGCAAGAGCTTAACGACTGGAAAGATAAGTACTTTAGAGCACTTGCAGAGACAGAAAATACAAGAAAGCGTCTACAAAAAGAAAAAATTGAATCGCAATCATTTGCTATTCAGGATGTGGTGTTAGACTTTTTACAGCCATTAGATCACCTTGAGCAGGCATTAAATGCCTCTCAGCATGCTTCAGATGATGTGAAACACTGGGCAGTAGGCTTTCAGATGATTTTACAGCAGCTAAAACAGGTGATTCAAGATAACGGCATTACAAGCTTTGAATCTGTTGGTCAGGCATTTGACCCGCATCTTCATGAAGCAATTGAAACTGAAGAGTCCACAACCTTCTCTGAAGGCACTGTTATGCAAGAATTTACCCGTGGCTACAAGATGGGCCCACGCATCATCCGCCCGGCAAAAGTTAAAGTGGCAACATCGCCAAAAGAGTAAAAAAGAATATTATTTAGGAGATAGAATATGGCTGAACAACAGACCAAAAAACAGCGAATTATCGGTATTGACTTAGGTACAACAAACTCATGCGTCGCCATTATGGAAGGCGGTCAGCCCGTTGTTATCCCGTCGGCCGAAGGCTCACGTACAACACCGTCAGTAGTGGCATTTAAGGGCAATGAGCGCCTTGTAGGTATCCCAGCAAAACGCCAGCTTATTACAAACTCAGAAAACACGATCTATTCAGCAAAACGCTTTATCGGTCGTAAATTTTCTGAAGTGGGCGAAGAATCTAAAATTGTATCTTACAAGGTAGTACAAGGCCAAAACGAAAATGCAGCAATCGAAGTTGGTGGCAAGACAATTACACCAGAAGAAGTGGCATCTTACATCTTAATTAAGATGAAGGAAACAGCAGAAGCCTATCTTGGCGAGACTGTAACAGAAGCTGTTATTACAGTTCCTGCCTACTTTAACGACGCTCAGCGTCAGTCTACAAAAGACGCAGGCCGTATTGCTGGCCTCAACGTGCGCCGTATCATCCCTGAGCCAACAGCTGCAGCTCTAGCTTATGGTTTAGACAAGCAGCATAAAGCCCAAAAGATTGCGGTATTTGACCTAGGCGGCGGTACATTTGATATTTCGATTCTCGAAATTGGCGATGGCGTGATTGAAGTGCTGTCTACAAACGGCGATACACACTTAGGTGGTGATGACTTTGATGCAGTTATCTTAAACTGGCTTGTTGATGAATACCTAAAAGAAACAGGTATCGACCTTCGTAAAGACAAAATGGCCCTACAGCGCCTACGAGATGCCGCTGAAAAAGCTAAAATTGAGCTTTCTGGTACAACAACAACAGAAATTAACCAGCCGTTTATTACTATGGATGCTACAGGTCCAAAACACCTTACCATCACACTAACACGTGCAAAACTTGACTCACTTACTCATAACTTAATTGAGCGTACTCGTGAGCCTTGCATTAAAGCCCTAAAAGATGCCGGCCTTACAAAAGACGACATTAAAGAAGCGATTCTTGTGGGTGGTATGACTCGTATGCCAGCGGTTCAAGAAGTGGTGAAGTCGATCTTTGGACAAGAGCCTAATAAGAGCGTAAACCCAGATGAAGCAGTGGCTATTGGTGCTGCGATTCAGGGTGGCGTGTTGGCCGGTGAAGTAAAAGACATTCTCTTACTTGACGTAACACCATTGACGCTTGGTATTGAAACTATGGGCGGCGTGATGACGGCGATTATCGAGCGCAACACCACTATCCCAACGCAGAAAAAACAGGTGTTCTCAACAGCTGGTGACAACCAAACTGCTGTTACCATCCGTATTTTGCAGGGTGAGCGTCCGATGGCTGATGCCAATAAAGAAATTGGCCGTTTTGACTTAACTGACCTACCGCCAGCGCCACGCGGTATGCCGCAGATTGAAGTGTCGTTTGATATCGATGCTGATGGTATCTTGCACGTGCATGCAAAAGACTTGGCAACAGGTAAAGAGCAAAAGATCCGCATTCAAGCAAAATCGGGCCTTGATGAAAATGAAATCAAAAACATCATCAAAGATGCAGAACTTCACGCTGAAGAAGATAAAAAGCGTAAAGAAGCAGTAGACGCCAAAAACGGCTGCGATGCTGTAATCTTTAGCGCTGAAAAGGCTCTTCGTGACTATAAAGACAAGATCCCAGCGGACATTGTTACTGATGTTCAGTCAAAAATTGATAATGCTAAAAAAGCCGTTGAGTCAAATGATATGGCGCGCATTAATCAAGCTAAAAAGGAACTTGAAGACCACATGCAGCACATTGGTGAAGCGATGTCAAAGGCGGCAGGCCAAACCCAACAAAATGGTCAGCCAGGCCCTGATATGCACCAAGGACAGCCAGAAGGCGGCCACTCTCAACAGCAACAGCAGTCATCAGGTGATGATACTATTGAAGATGCTGAAGTAGAAATCATCGACAAAGATGAGCCTAACAAATAAAAACAAAATGGTCCCGGTAAGCGGGACCATTGGTTTTTTAAGTATATTTCGCAAACACCCAAATATGAAAAATATTTGGGTGTTTTGCTTTTTAGTCATCAAGCTTGAGTTTACCTACCGGTACACACGGCCTATTTTGGTATTGTGTAAATTGTGTACATATGGTACATTAAGTATAAAAGATAGATAATGTATAAAGGAGCATATATGGCTAGTCCTATGGAAGAAATTTCATCGAAAGAAGCAAGAGATCAAATGTCTGAAATAATTAGCCATGTGGCTTTTCAAGGTAAGCATTACTTACTTACCCGTAATGGTAAAGGCATGGCGGTTATTATTTCTCTTGAGGAATGGAAAGCATATGAACAAATGCTACAAAAACAAGAAGACGAAGAAGACATTCGAGATGCTGACAAAGCAATGGAATACATTCAAAAAGGTGGAAAAACAATTTCTCACGCACAAATGAAAGCAGAACTTGGGTTATAACAGAATGTACGAAATCGAATACCACCCCGATGTCAAAGACAGCATGAAGAAGTTCCCGAAGCATGATAGGAAGTCAATTTATGATAAGATAGAAGATCTAAAAAAAGAGCCACGCCCTAGTGGAATCGAGCCGCTTCAGGGTCAGTGGAAAGGTTATTTTCGTGTACGATATGGTAATTACCGTATTATTTACAGCATTCATAACGATAAACTGTTAATTTTTGTTGTAAAAGTAGCTAAGAGAGGAGAGGTATACAAAAACGCATAAAAAAGGACAGTTTTAGCTATCGGCTTTTTTAGTAATCTGTTTTTGTGATAGTATGTTTGCTCTAAAATATGGAGCTTTTATGATATCAGATTCAACCCCCACCTTTTCTGTAAATAAAGCGTTGCGCCAGTTGAGAAAACTGCAGGTAGAACTGTTGTTACGCTATCTCTTACGACAGATGAAGTTATTTATCTAATCTGGCAAAAAGACGCGATTAAAAGCGCCTTAGCTAAAAAAGTACATTGTATCTTCTTAGGTGCTTCTGATCAAATGCAGGTGTCTTTTAATCTTGCCATACAAACATATACCAAAGAGCCACCTCAGCTTTCAATACTTGTCGATTCAATCGCAGTTAAGATTGCCACTTATGTGATGAACACTCTCAAAATTACGAAAAAAACGACCGAGATAAATGATGAGAAAGAGCAAAAAGAAATGGCCGCTCAATGTCTACAGAATATGAGTAAACTGGGCCATAAGGGCGCTATAATCACACAACGAGAAGCTCAGGTTATAGTAACTTTTGTCGAACAATACCAAGCCAACATTAAAAGCAAAAAAATATAAGGGACCGGAGGCTACCCCCCCTTTTTTTTAACAAAAGTGATTGAGTGTTGCTATTTTTTCATGAGTTTAGTAAATACTAAAAATATGAAAAGATATTTGAGTATTTTGCTTTTGGCTACCAGTTGTGGGTCTTTAATTAATGGCTCTCACCAGTCTATTCCTGTTACGACGAATCCGCCTGGCGCTACCATAACTGAGACACAAACTCAAGATAGTGCACTTTCTCCTTCTGTCCTAGACCTCAAGCGTGATCGTGATTATGTACTTACTATCACCAAAGAAGGGTATGAAACCAAGACTGTGAAAATTGAGCACGTGATTAGTGGCACTGCTGCCGGAAACCTTGTGGGTTTAACCTTTTTAGGGACGGCGATTGATAATGCCACGGGAGCTGCCTGGGATCTAAAGCCAGAAAACATTGTGGTAACCCTTACTCCCTTGTCGCCAGAAGAAAAAGCCACTCAAGCCCAATTACTCAATAAAGACACACTCCAAAGTCAGCTGGCGGCTCTAGAACAGCTGAAAAGTTCCAATCTCTTGACAGACTCTCAGTATACTGTCCTTCGCAACCTTACCATCCAAACCGTCAACGCTGGTTAGAGTACTGGTGCTTGATTAATACTGTATAAAGTTTTAAGGTAAATTAAAGCTTAAAACTCAAAACTAAAAGGATTTTTATGTACAAAATGCTTGCAGCTTTTATGATAGCCTGCACACGGGTAACCTGTCTTTTTGGAGCAGAGGTTACAGTAACAACGGCGCTTCAGCTTACAGAAGCCATTAATGACTTTGCAGAAAATGCCACAGAAACTTCAAAAATTATCGTTTCTGGTACTATTCAAGGCAACTTTAGCGTGCCTCAAACAAATCATCCTATAATTCTTAAAGGAAAAAAGGGCTCAAATGCTGCTTTAGATGGTCAACAAGATGGAACTGTCTTACTAGTTAATCTTGGAGCAACAGTCTATGTGAAACATCTTACTATCAAAAATGGTCAGAATGATTCTATCAAAAATGGTGGAGGTATAACAAATTTTGGTCATATGCATCTTAAAGACTGCATAGTCACCAACTGCACAAGCGATACAACTAACCAATATGCCACATTTTTTGGTGGCGGTATCTACAATGCCAATAAAATGGATATCAGACAATGTGTCGTTACATTAAATAGCGCTGACCGTGGTGGTGGCATTTATAACCTCAATGAGATGCATATTTCAGATTCTGATATCAGAGACAATGCTCTTTCTCCAGTACCTAGATATGGGTATGGAGCGGGTATTTTTAATGAAGGGTACATGACGGTCTCAAAATCAAACATACATGGAAATGCCTCTCCTAATGGTTTTGCAGGTGGTGTGTATACTGAAGGTAAAATGTATATTAAAGATTCTAACATATTCAATAACTCGGCTTTAAACAACTGCGGTGGCATTGAAAATGATGTGTACCTAAATATGGATACATGCAAGATCTACAATAACACTGCAGGTGCCGATGGTGGCGGTGTGTATAACGACTACGGAGATATGGTAATTAAAAATTGCTCAATTTATGACAATACATCCCAAGAAGGTGATGGCGGTGGTATTGCTAACGTATGGAACCTCAAAATATCCAATTCTACAGTTAGAAACAATCAAGCACTTAATGGAAATGGCGGTGGTATTTCTAATAGCTGGCTTTTATTAGCAGATAAAACAGAAATATTAGGCAATTCTGCTCTACAAGGGTATGGTGGCGGCGTTATTAACTTTGGCAATAGATTTTATGACTTAATGTTTGCCACTATTTCTCATTCCACAATCGAGAAAAATCACGCCTTAGTAGGTGGTGGTATTGCAAATGAAGACGGAGCTAAATTAGAGCTTCTCCACTCAAAAGTATATAAGAATACAGCAACTGCAGGTAACGGTGGAATTGATAGTCCTCCACCAAGTGAGCTGTATGAACATAAATCAAAAGTATACGAAAACCTTTCCATTCCCTAATAATTTGTCCCCCTCAGTCTATGAGGGGGACAATTTTACCCATACAATGTGACTTGAAATGCATCAGGATTCGAGGTATTGTATTACGCACAATTGCTCGAGGTAAGAATGGAAGAACAGGTTGTTTTGGTGGATGATCATGATGTGCAGATTGGGACATATCCCAAGCAACAGGCACATATTGATGGGCTTTTACATCGTGCGTTATCGGTGTTTATATTCAACTCAAAGCATGAAATTCTTATTCATCAAAGAGCGCATTCTAAGTACCATTCTGGCGGCCTTTGGACAAATGCCTGCTGTAGCCATCCCCGTGTTGGAGAAGCGGCTTTTGATGCCGCCAACAGACGTCTTAAAGAAGAAATGGGTATCACATGCTCATTAACGCCCGTGTTTACGTTTATTTATAAGGCTCAAGTGGGCGCACTTACCGAGCATGAGTTTGACCATGTATTTATTGGAACATATGATGGCCCTGTATCGCCTGATCCAGAAGAAGTAGCTGCCTATAAATGGATCGCGGCCGATGACCTTCAAAAGGAGATGCAACGAACACCTGAGCTATTTACCCCTTGGTTTCATATAGCGCTACCTAAGGTGCTGCATTCTTTTTCTGATAATCATTACGCCACCGGTTCATGTTAGGAATATGCCCTCTCTATGAAATTTTTTTAAGTATATAATTGCAATTTTATTTAAGCCTCTTTATAATAAACTAAAAAATTTAGGATTATTATGAAAGTTGGCTCTTTTTTTTCGTCTCCAGTACTCACTGAAGTTCATGTATCCCCTGCAAAAAAAGCCCCTCTTTTTGATCCGATTCTTTTTTCTATTAATCAAAGCACCTCCCATTGGGACAAATTTAAAGATGTATTCAAATCTCGCTCTGATTTTCGCAAGTCTATTGAGGCAATGGCCTCTGTTCAGGATCCGCCATTAAGTGACGTGGCAAATGCATTTTCTTCGAGTGATTATCACGTATTACGTAAGCCCTTGCGTACTATTTTAAAAAACTTGACGCGACAAGGGTTGGGTGATTTATTTACACTGCTGGTTGATAAATCTATTGAACAAGGACGTCATGATTCTTTACATCGCTGCCTGGCGCTTATAACGCCTCAAGAACTTGAGCCGTTAGTAAAAGAGGGTATTGCGGCAAGTACTATGACACCGGAGGAAACCCTTCAGGTATTTGCCCTAGCCGAAAAAGAATACCGTAAACTTGTAACGAGTACAGAACAATCGTTTACCGATAAACACGTGCATACGTTTGGGCGTATGGTGCGAAATTTTCTTGATGCCTGCTTACTTTCGTTTAGAATTTCGGATATTGGTTCAGAGGTCACATCAATATGGGAAGCTAATGAAAAGATTATGGGCTATACAAGGCTTTTGAGCGGACCCATTATTATGTTTACAGCCCTCTGTACTGTGTGTCCAGTCGCGGTTGCTTTTGCAGTTACCGCAGTTCTTTCCCTCACTATTGGGCTTGGGGCGTTAATCTATATAAAATGGTTTCAAGAGAGCCCTGAAACCATCTATTTAACTACAAACTTACTTGAGCAGGCAAAGGAAGGCGCTTTGACGCCTGTATTTGCACGCGAAGCTGAAATCGATGAAGTGTTGCAGGCACTTGCATCCTCTAGTGATAGCCATAGATCTCACCCGCTTCTTTGCGGCCCGTCAGGGGTTGGTAAAACAGAAATTGTACGTGGTATTGCTCAGCGTTTAGCTACTGGCAATGTTCCTGATTGTTTAAAAGGTAAAAAACTCATCTCAATTAACACAGCTGACCTTGTGGATAAACATATGAATAGTGGCGGTGATGATAAGCTGATGAGCGTTTTAAATAAGATGGGCAAAAACAA
>JAJFUY010000012.1 GCA_021372185.1 Chlamydiales bacterium
CATTCATTGATAATCTTAAGCCATTCTTCTCTACTTTGATTGTTATCGTCTTGTGACATATCTTCCTCTACTTAAATTTAGCGAGAAAAATAGCACAGACGGATTTCATCAAAAAGATGGGCTTATTTGACGCTTACTTTATTACCATGAATGAATTGGTCGGTATAACACCAGCTGCGCGTAAAATCTGTTCTCTAAAAAGCGGGATGGAATTTTTGGGTGATCCTTTAGATCCACACAGATTTGCTGCCTTCGAAATGGGTTTAGGTTTTACACGAATAGACCATCAATTCTCATGCCTTTATTTTCAATGTGGCAATATTATGAAGGCAGAGCGTAAAGATGGCCAAAAATGCCATCTTGTGGGTGCCTATAATATTGTGGCTAGCCATCTGCTATTGCAAGAGACTGTTGAAAAGGTCAAGGAACTTTTTCAAAAGACTTTTGAAAGCAAGGCTCTTTTTATCGCATCGGAACGCTTTGAGCAGCTTGACTTCCATCTAGATCTCACTCTTTTGCCCCTTATGGGCGGTAAAGTGCTTATTCAGGATTATGATGAGAGCGTGCGTCTTTTAGAAAGCCTAATAGCAAATCCGGAAGTGACTCAAAAAGAGCGTGATCAGTTTACGTGCTATCTTGTAGAAGCAAAAATGAAAGCCAATGCCACGCGCGACAAGGTACATCGTTTAAAAGAAGAGTTTTTAAAAGAAAATTTTGAACCAATTTCAGTCTCGGGCTATTATCACAGCCTAGGCGTACGAACGATCAACTTTATTAATGGCATTTACGGTTATGCAAAGACTCAAAACGCCTTTTTGATTACCTTTGGCTATGCAACACCCGGCGAAAAACACCTCCAAGCCTACTTTACCAAGGTGCTCCAAGAGCATGGCATCCAGCGTACCTACTATGTAGAATCACCGCTGGCTGCACAAATGCTAAACGAGGGCGGTGGCCTCCGCTGCGACACCCTCGATGTTTGATTTATATTTGCGCTAAAATTTTTTAGACCTTTATACTTTGAGGCTGTGTAATCAAAGGCTAAAAAAGAGATGAACATATTAATTTCAGGTGCAGGACTTGGAGGTCCGACAGTTGCCTATTTTCTATCTACATATGGGTTTATACCTACTTTGGTAGAAAAGGCACCCTCTTTACGTACAGGTGGTTATAAGATTGATGTGCGTGGATCTGCTTTAGAGGTTTTACGTAAAATGGGCATCTATGAAGCCGTTGCTAGTAGCAGTACGGATATGCAAGGAGCTACTGTTGTAGACCAAATGGGTAAAGTCTTGGCTGAGATGTCAGGGGATGAATTTGGCCTCCGAGAGGGTGAAGATCTAGAAATTTTGCGCCAGACGCTGTGCGAAATTCTTATGCAAAAGATCCCTCAAGTAAAGGTCATGTTTAACGATTCGATTAAGGCGCTAAAACAGACCTCTGACGGTGTGTATGTTGAATTTGAGAAGAGCCCGGCCCAAACATTTGATCTTGTGATTGGAGCAGATGGTTTGCATTCTAACGTAAGAAAACTTGCCTTTGGCGATGAATCACAATTTACTAAACATCTAGGCCTCTATCTCTCTGTTTTTACTGTTCCTAATACCTTGAATCTAGATCGTTGGGAAATGGAATATACAGACATTGCCAAGGGGAGAATGGTAAATATGTGGTCATCTCGCGGGGACTCTCACGCTCGCGCGGCCTTTGGATTTACTGCATCTCTTGATGCCCCAAGGAAAGGGGCCGGGGGGAAAGGGCAATGGCATTCGGTTAGCATAAATTTCATATAGCAAGCGCTTTACATTAATTATGAGATGTTATATGAATCTCTGCTTGATATATTGATGCAGAGGTAAAGTCATGGACAACGCGAAATTTTTAGAGCTTTGGAAAGAGATTAGAAAAATCTTCGATGAAACTATTGATAAATATGATTCTTCATGGAGAACTCGTTGTAGAGCTATTGGCACGCGTTTTTTGATCATATTTATTATGCGATTGGTTATGCCAAAAGATGGGCGAGGATACGCTTGTACAATGATGGAATTGTTCAACCAATTTTTAAATGCTGGTGTTGAGGACGCGCCTCAGACTTTTGCACCTTCTTCGGTTTGCGAAGCCCGAACGAAATTAGATCCAAACATATTCAAAGAACTTAACTCTAAAATTATTGAGAAGTGGGCGCAATATGTCGAGAAGCCGCTTCTTTGGCATGGTCACCGCTTGTTTGGGGTAGACGGTTCAAAATTCAATCTTCCAAGAGAGCTGATCGCAGCTGGTTACAAAACTCCTTGTGACCAAGCACATTACCCCCAAGGCCTTGTTAGTGGGGTATATGATTTACTGACAGGCATTCCGCATGATTTTGATATCGTTAGCCATCATAATGAACGGACGTGTGCAAAAAAACATTTGCGTGAGTTTTTTAGAGAGGAAGATGTAATAGTCTACGATCGTGGCTATTTTAGCTTTGAGATCCTTGAACTACACGTAAGATTAGGAATGCATTGTATTTTTCGATTGCAACCAAATACTTTAAAAGAAATTGAAGATTTTTGGGGCAGCGAAAAATCGGATGAAGTTATCTTATTACATCCTTCAATAGAGTTTGCAAAAGCTGTAAAAAGAGGCGATATAGATGCGAGTTTAAATCCTGTGAAAGCAAGATTGATTAAATATGTGATAAGCGGAATAACATACGTGCTTTGCACCACGCTCATAGATCAGGTGAAATATCCAAAAGATATATTTCCAGAAGTTTACCATGCTCGATGGGGATTTGAAGAAATGCTAAAGGTATCGAAAATAATAACTGGTGTTCAAGATTTCCATGCTAAAACTGAGTTAGGCATAAAACAAGAACTCTTTGCCCATTTTCTTTTAATCACGTTACAAAAGATTATCGAGTTACAGTCGCATCACGAGGTGATGCATGATAAAAAATCGAAAGAATCCCCTAAAAAACGTTTGAGACGATTAACTAACAATCACGCGTCGCCCGAGAAAGAAAGCGTCAGCGTTCTTGAAAAAGGCGAAGAAAATTTTAAGGTAAACACCAAGAACTGCTTTTTAAATCTTGGATGGATGCTCGAAAAGATTCTATATTTTGACCCTGTGGTATTTCTAGAAAAAAGCATTGATTATTTGGTGCAAGCTACGAAAAAAATATATCAGAAAATCAGGCCAGGTCGAAGTTATCCCCGCGAAAGCAAAAAACCTATAGGCAAATGGTATAGACAACCAAAATCATCAGGTAAGGCGTTTGCGTGAGGCTCATAGCCTTTTGAGAAAAATTGTAGCTAGGTTTACTCTCTCACGCTGAAGGCGTGCGTTATAGTAAATGCCAGAGACGTTAACGTTTACTATAACGCACGCCTTCAGCGTGCCTAAAAATTTACAACTTACCTATGGCGTTGCCATAGGCTTTTATATTTCACGCCTTCAGCGTGATCGCGCAAACCTAGTGTCAGGCCTTAACCGAATGCCATTGCCCTTTCCCGGCCCCTTTCCCACATGCTCCGCAATATTTGATGTTTGTATCAGGCTCTGCATGGGTTATTGCTTGTATAAATTACCTTTACGATAAATACCCGTCATTTCAATGACTGACCATTTTCCTGCATCGTAGTTGAGGTAAAGATGAGCAAGATTTTCTGTTCGAAATGCGTCATATCGCTCGCCTAAAATATGCGCTAAAACCATGCGCATTGCTCCACCATGGCTCACCACAAGAACATGCTCCCCATTGTGTTTTTGGGCAATTTCTTCAAGCGCTGAAAGCATACGTGCCAATAGGAGATGCTGTCCTTCAATTTCTACATCACTCGGGGAGGCCTGCTGTTGGAAATCCTCGATAAGAAATCCCTCATACTTACCAAAGCCCTGTTCTCGAAGTCGCACATCTTCATTCAATGGCAACTCGCGCCCTTCAACAAGAAGCTGCAATGTCTCGCGCGCACGGATAAGATCCGAACAATAACCTGCCACAAGAGGAATGCCTTGCCAGCGCACTTTAGCCTCTTGTGCCTGCATCCTACCGATGCTATTCAAGGGAATGTCTTTATGACCCTGAATCCGTTTTTGTTGGTTATATTCTGTTTCACCATGACGAACCAGGTACACGCACGTGCTAGTCGCTTCAGCCACCAGCGGCGCTCCACATAAAATTGCCATAAAAATAACCCGGAATGATAAATGACCCATGGAAACAGTATACCCGAATGATTCTTTAGAGTCTTTTGCAAAACTCATGGTTAGTGATTTTAAATTTATTCTATACGAACAATACCGATCACACCCTTGGGATCTTTGGTGAATGTGTAGAGTTCAACTGGTGGTTGGTTTGGGTTTGCGTCTCGAAACCCTTGGGGAGTTGGCCAAATTTCAATAGGCTCGCGCTTGTCTATTTGGGCATATACTTTGCCTCTTTCTTCAAAAAGACGCCCAAATGAATACTCTTTATGAAGATACTGATTCATCCACTGCTTTTGATTTACACGGGGTCTACGATCGAGGGCAAAACTTGTAACACCATCCTTACTTTCACGAAAAATAACCGAAGTCCATGGACCAGGATCATTTTTTCTAAAACAGCCAACAGTACCGGCTATTGGTACTAATTGATAAGAAGCATCTCCACTATTGAGAAAAATTTCGTCTCCTAAAACGGTAACTGTCACCAATTCATTATCAAACTGATACTGCCCCTGATACTTCTCTCCCCATAACTTGAGACTCTCAATTTGTACTGACGCTTTATTTGCTTCTAAAAGCTCAGGTGGCACTGGAGGAAAATCTAAAGATAACCCCTCACGCTCTTGCCAATTATACTCTTCGGCAATCGAGCGGATAAGCTCGGGTATTATATCATTACCTCGCTCAGAATTTACCATCACAACTGCCGCCTGCTCCTTATCGTTTGCCACCATAACCGAGCGAAACCCAAGATTTGATCCATCATGATAAAAATAAGTTGTTTGTTTTACTTGCTCTACAAAAACACCAAGTCCTGGGTTTCTATCTGCCTGCATCTGAGGTGTTAGCATCTCCTTTGCTCGATCTTTGCTGATAAGTCCGCCCTCTTTACCGCTCAAGGATTTTTGTATTCCTAATGCAATCTTTGCAAGGTCATGAGGTGTTGTCCAAAGTCCAGCTGCAGCAAGTTCTGGCTGAAGCACCCACCCTCCAGGTAGTGGCTTGCAGTCACTGCCTTCACCATGCACAGCGCGGCTTTTATCTGGTAAACTAAAAAAGCTATCTTTAAGACCAAATTTAGAAAATACGTGGGCACCCGCTGCCTTCTCAAACGTTGTATTTGTTTTAAGCTCGATAACCTTCTGAAGGATCATGGCCGCCCCACCAGTGTAGGCATAATGATCCCCAGGTTTTGAATCTACTCTTGCAGGATCTGAATTTACGCCTTCGCCTTTTATAATAGCATCAAGTGTGGGTAGCATTTTCGTATCACTACTATAGCCAGCAAAGCCTTCAGGCTTATCTTCTTTAAGGCCAGCTGTATGTGAGAGTAAATGACGTATGGTCATTTTGGAACCTGTCTTCTCGCAGATTTTATCAGGGTCAATTGACTTCCATAAATCGGGGCCAATAATCTGACTCACATCATCAGAAAGGTCCAATATTCCTTGATCAACAAGGGATAAAATAGTCAAAGCTGTCACTGTTTTGCTTATAGAAGCTGCCTGAACAAGTTTTGTTTGATCTTGTAGATCCCCAAATCCCTCGCAGGTAATTGTTCCTTTGTTAAGAACGGCAATACCTACGCCGTGGATGCCCAAATCCTTCATACGATCTTGAATGGATACAATACGAGGCGCGCCCGGTAGACAAATTGTGGGCCGCACACCCTGCAAAACTTGTACATGCTCTAGTTCTTCTTGGTTGCTATCTGCTTTGCCAAGTAGCCGAGCGCCAACAGCGTATACCTTTGATCTCTGCTCTTCTACCACAATCTGCTGAAACTCTTTAGTAACTTCTGCTATTGTAGTAAGACCAGTAATGGTTTTTCCAAACACATCTTTAAATCGAGCAATTTGTGCAGCATCACCTTCAAGAGTATAATACCGTCCATTTAGTACAATTGCATCAGGTGAAGGCTGTTGCTGTTCTACAAACCGTACATCAACAGAAGGTAGTGTAAAGTCTTTGTCGCTATTCATGTCATGCTACTTTGATAGGCCATCTTTTTTACTTAACATATTATATCATAAGGCACAACCTACATCAAACTTACTCATTGCATTATTTGGGGCTTGATCGCTAGTCTAGAGGCTCATTTATTTACTAGGAGCTTTTAATGCGCATATTATTCCTTCTTGCCACTCTGCTTATAACCTGTTTTTCTTCGCTACAGGCAGCACTGCCATCGATTATACCTATGACAACCCACAGGAAGTTGGAAAAGCTGCCGCACAAAAAATTGCTGACATCATCATCGCAAAACAGCAAGAAGGCAAAACGCCTATAGTTCTAGGATTTGCAACAGGAAACACGCCCATTCCAACGTACGCGGCATTTAGTAAACTTGCGCGCGAATACAATCTTGATTTGTCAAATGTAATTACCTTAACCTTGATGAATATGTAGGGCTTGCAACATCGCATCCACAGTCTTATCACTCATTTATGTTCACCTATCTCTTTACTAACCTTCTGGCATCTCCAGAATATCCTCAAGGCCTAAAAATAGAAAACATACACATTCCTAAAGGTGCAAGCCAAAGTAAGGAAGATTTATCAACTGAAGAACTTGCCGCCCTTTCAGCAAACTTCCCGGATAGCATTGATCGAGAAACACTTGAGCTTAATGAACAGCTATGGATTGCTCAAGCAAGAGCAATTGAGTATGAAGCGCTCATTGACGCACTTGGCCCAATCGATCTGCCAAGCTCAGGCCGTTTATCGCCTGCGAAGACCAGAGCAAACCCCACTCTTTCAACTCATAAAAAAACACTATACCACCTGGCACAAAGACCATGACAAAAACAGTGAACATGAAGTTCCTCATTACATCGCATGCGCATTTCAGAAGTATCTCGGCTGTGGCATTTTAGCAAAAGGTTTTGCATGCGCGCACTGTGATGGCTGTAACAGAGACTTTTTTATAGCGTTTTCTTGTAAAGCAAGAGGCCTTTGCCCGAGCTGTAACCAGCGCTCTATGGTGGAAACTGCAGCGCATCTCATTGATGAGCTACTTCCACGTGTACCTTTCATGCAGTTTGTGATCAGTTTTCCCATGCGTATACGGCACTATCTCGAAAACCA
>JAJFUY010000014.1 GCA_021372185.1 Chlamydiales bacterium
TGGTGATGAGGCCTTTTGCTTCTAAATCAGCTACAACACCTGCAAGCATAGGGTTATAAAAAGATTCTCCCCTTTCGATAATGCGTATACCTAACAGATTGTATATTTCTTGATAGGCGCGTCTTGAAATATCACAGATAACTTCCCATAACGCGCGAGCTTCTGGATCTCCGGCTTGTAGGGCCACAACCTCTAACTGAGCCTGCTTTTTAAACGCCGCGTCTTCATCGAACACTTTTTTAGCATCTTTATAATACTTCACGAGGTCTGTTAAGGATACGTTCTCAATACCCTCTGGAACATACTGCTTAATGTAGGCAATGAGCATGCCAAATGATGTGCCCCAGTCACCAATGTGATTGAGCCGTAGCACATCCGCTCCTAGAAACTCAAACGTACGGGCAAGAGCATCGCCAATAATGGTAGAACGAAGGTGGCCTACGTGCATCTCTTTGGCTGTATTGGGGCTAGAAAAGTCGACCACAATCCTTTGTTTTGCAGAGGCTCTAATGCCAAGATGAGACTCTTTTAGCATTCGAGCAAGTTCAGCCTCTAAAAAGCTTTTCTTAAGAGTGATATTAATAAACCCAGGGCCTGCCACTTCAAGTTTTTCTATAAAATCATTTGTAGAACATGCCGCTACTATCTGATCGGCTACTTGCCGAGGATTTTGCTTAAGTTGTTTTGACAGCTTCATGGCGCTATTAAATTGATACTGGCCAAAGGCACTATCTTTACTTTTCACAAGTTCAATTTCACCAGTGGCGTCAGGAAATGCTGTTGTTGTGGCTTTTGCAAAATAATCATGAAGTGTAGAGGCAATCGTATGAGCAACTTGTGGCATAATTTAGTCCTAAAATTTTACAAATTGTAGCCTCTTTTACCCATTTGCCACAATGTCTACTTGACTTTATCAAATAATTACTGCATGATCTTGCACTATGGAATGTATATCAACCGAAACTCTTTCTCTTTGGTTACTAGAATATGGCGGTATTGCTCTATTCTTTTTGCTTGCCCTTGAAATTATTGCGCTTCCAATTCCAGGTGAGCCACTCATGATTTTAACGGGTGTTTTGATGAGTCAGGGCGATTTAGCTATTACCCCCACAATACTTGCAGCCTATCTTGGAGCGGCCGCTGGCATTACGGTAAGCTATGCGATTGGTAGAACCGCGGGAAGCTATCTACTGGTTGGATATGGGCCAAAAATTGGGATTACCGAGACTCGGTTAGCTAAAGTCAATGGCTGGTTTTCTCGTTTTGGCAAATGGACTCTTGTCATTGGCTACTTTGTGCCGGGCATCCGCCACTTTACTGGTTTTACCGCTGGCATGACTCAACTAGATTTACGACAATTTATGCTCTTTGCTTATGGGGGAGCCTTTAGCTGGATTTCTATCTTTTTGGGCTTAGGTTACTTTTTTGGCGACTACTGGATGAACTTTTTTGACCGAATTATTGAATTCTTCAGCAGTTTCTTTTCCTAAGGATAAATGCCTCTTGTATAAAATGGCTTTTCCAGGTAAATTTTTTGTTATTCTATTGATTTTGAGGTACAAATGTCAAAAATGTCAATGACAGCCGGTATGCAATCCCAGTTAAAAGATTACTTAGAAAGCACCAAGCATCCTGAGCTTATTACTACCTATCTGTTCTACGTTGAACAAAAATACTCTCTAGAGCCAGTGCTCTTTGTGCGCGATAAGTTAGTCTATCAAAGCGTAAGCGATGCGGTACGTTTGCTAGAAAAAGAAGGTAAACTCTGGCGCGAAACTGAGATCAAAATTGGCTACGTCACCTCAAGTGTTGACGAACTCACCAAAAAAATCTACATCTGCCCATTTACTGGTAAAGTGTATGGCGACAACACCCACCCTAATCCTCAAGATGCTATTTATGACTGGGTGTCAAAATGTCCAGAAAATACAGAACGTGTTGGCGGCCTTCGCGTAAAGCGCTTTTTTATCTCAGAAGATGCTGAAGTAATTAAAGCCTATGCGAGTAAGTTCACACCAAAATCACCAATTACAAAAATCGTCTTTTCATCTGCAGTTAACGGCAAGCTTTATCACTCTAAAGAAGCTGTAATTGAAGACTTTAAAGCAAATTATCTCAAGCGCATCAGCCTTGTCGAAGTTCAAAACCAGAGCCGCTTCCAGATCGAAGAGCACTTTATGGAATTTATTCAGCAGCACTTGTCTGAAGACAAAATTGCCTCTTTTGTTGAAATGCTCTCTGAAGTTGAAGAATTTGGCCCCTACGTCGAAAGCTGGCTTGGAGAGGTTGAACAGGAAACATAATTTGCTTAAAGAGTATATTTGCCAAAGTGTTGAAGATACCCAAAAACTGGCACAAGATTTAGCGCCAACGCTAAAAAAAGGTGCCGTTTTAGCCTTTTTTGGGGATCTCGGCACCGGCAAAACTACTTTTATCCGGTACTTATCAGAGCTTTTGGCGGGTGTTGAGCCAGAAATTGTGACTAGCCCCACATTTCAGTACGTAAACATCTACAAGGGCCACCAAGACATATTCCACTTCGATTTATACCGCCTTCAGAACTCTACTGACTTTATCCACATGGGCTTTGATGAGATGTTATATGGCAATGGCATCTGCTGCATAGAGTGGGCAGAACGAATCTCTGACATACTGCCGCCAGAAACACTCTCTATTACAATTACCCATGCCGATAACGACAGCCGCTTGATTCAACTAAGGTAACATAATGAAACTTGTCTGGAACAAAACCCGCTTTATTAAATCTGCCCTGTGGCCAGAGGAATACCCAAAATATGGGCATAACCTCAATGCCATAGCCATCTGCGGACGTTCCAATGTTGGTAAATCAACCCTTATTAACGAATTGTGTGCCCAATCAAAATTAGCCAAAGTTTCTAAAACCCCCGGTAAAACCCAACTTGTAAACTTTTTTGAAATTGACGAGCGGGTCATTTTTGTTGACCTTCCTGGATATGGCTTTGCTAAAGTACCGCAAGAAGTTCGGAATCAATGGGGAAAAGTTGTAACCCAGTTCCTAGAAAAAGCCCAGCGCCTAGAGCTTATTTTATTTTTGCTAGACATTAGACGAGATCCTAACGAAGAAGACTTAGAACTTCTCCACTGGCTCTACCACACCAATAAGCCATTTCTTGTTGTGCTCACTAAAGCTGATAAAGTGACAAAAGCAGAACTAGAAATTCGCACCAAAGAAATTATAAAGCAACTGCCCTATCAGGGCTTTGAGTATGTACAACACTCAAGCAAATCGCATCAAGGAACCTACGAATTGAGGCAAAAGATAGAACAGTATGCCACAGCTTAAAACACACACATTTGTCTGCATTGATTGTGAATCAACAGGACTTGATCCAAAACAAGACCGCATCATAGAAGTTGCCGCCGTTAAGTTTACCTTTGACGGGCATATCTCTGAATTTGAGACACTTGTAGACCCACAGGTTACAATACCGGCTCCATCAATTGCTATACACCATATCACTCAAGAAATGGTTGCAGGAAAGCCAACCATTGATAAAGTATTGCACGAAGTCTTAGAACTTATTGGCGATCATCCTTTGATTGGCCATGGCATCAAGTATGACATCGATATTTTGGCGCATCACGCAGAGCGCTGTAATATCCCCTGCACTATCCGCAATAACCCTTTCTTTGACACACTAAGGCTGGCTCGTCTGTATGGCCAAAGCCCGGTAAATTCACTTGCAGCCCTACGCCAGCACTTTAATATAGCAGAAGAAGGCGCTCATAGAGCTATGAGTGATGTTGTAGTGAATATACAGGTATTTAAAAAGCTTGTAAGCGATTTTAGAACCTTAGAGCAAGTCGCTCAGGCCCTATCAAAGCCCATCCAGATGAAGAACATGCCTCTTGGTAAACATAAAGGCCGTCCCATGAAAGAAATTCCGGTTGAATACCTCAGATGGGCTGCCAACCAGGACTTTGATGAAGACCTATTATACTCCCTCAGATCAGAATTAAATCGCCGAAAAAAGGGCACTTCCTTTGTTCAACTGGCAAACCCTTTCATGAATTTATAATTATTTTAGCCTCTACAGATACCTGTAGAGGCTTTTTTTATAAAATACTATATCTTATATGGAATAAATAATCGAGCCTTGCAATACTTATGTATAGATCGAGAAATTTAGGGCAGCCTCTCCCGCTCGGAATTTAGTGTGGGGGCACTTTAAAAAACTCTCTATTTAGGCAAGTCTTGAGAAAAATGGTTTTCAAGTCAGCCGGGATTGTTTAAACAAACTTTCTTAAAGAAGGGCAATGGAATTATCCATTTTAGCTATTCTTTTTTGTTGCGCCATAGCGGCCTTGAGCCTCTGGTTCTTTGCAAAGCATTTTGCAAGTAAAACCTCAGACACCGGCTCTATGTCTATGTGCGCGCCAGTAGGCAAGCCAATTGGTTGGCTTTCGCTCGCAGGCACATTTGTGGCTGCCCAAATTGGGGGTAGTTCCATTCTCTATACAGTTGAGTGCGCCCAATCTGACGGTATCTTTGCCATGCTCTACCCTCTTGGTAGCGCCCTTGGCCTACTTGCTCTAGGACTTGGCCTTGGGGCACGTATTGCCCGCCTACAGATTTCTAGCGTGCCAGACCTCTTTGAAAAGCACTATGGAAGTGAAACACTCAAAAAAGTCTCCTGTTTTTTAAGCATGGCCTCAATTCTCGGGCTTCTTATTGCTCAGGCTGTTGCCTTAAAAGACCTCTTCCGCGCCCTTGGCGTAAAACACGACACTCTCTTTATTAGCGCCTGGATTGCCATTGTGTATTTTACTATCCGCGGCCGTCTCCAATCAAATTCATGGACATCACTGCTACAGGCAGTATTACTCCTTGCAGCCTTAGGTGCGGCGTGCTTTTTTAGCCCAGAATCATACTCTACAGATGCTGCCTGCCTTACCTTTGGAGGCATAGAAACTGAATTTCGTGAAGGCTTTAACTCTAAAATGTCCTCCTATTTTCTTATGCCTTGCCTGTTTATGTTTTTGGAGCCGGAGATGGTGCGAAGTTCGCTCCAGGTACGCTCTAAAAAAGAGATATCCGTGGCAGTGGTCTTCTCGGGGCTTATACTCCTCCTTTGCTCCTTTATCCCTGTATACTATGGCCTAGTGGGTAAAACCAACGGCACAGAAGAGGGCAGCGCCTCTGGCTTTATTAGCACCGTAGGGTCTGCTACAAACCCAACTGTTGCCATATGCTCAGCCTGCATCCTTATGGTAGCGTTAATTTCTGGAGCATCTACACTTATCTGGTCACTTAACACCCACCTTTTAAAAGATCTACCCAGAAAACCAGAAACCCAAAAGAAAAAATTTGTGTTTACCGTAAACTTCTCATGGGGATGGACGCTTATTTTAGGCATGATAGCGCTCGCCCTTTCCTACATGAACTTTGGCCTCTCTTCTCTTATCCTAGAAAGCTATGAACTAGCTGTAGTGTGTATGTTTATACCCCTGTTTCAAGCAGCATGCGCGCGGCCCGACCAAGAATATCCAAAACTGGCTGCTGCCTTGTCGATGTGTTTTGGCGCTATAGGATTTTTGCTCTGTAAGTTGTGTGAAATTGCCTTCTTCCCTGAGATGTTTTCAATTCTACTTTCTTGGATTGGCTTTATAATGGGAAAAGCCTTATCAACACCACAAATTCGCAAAACCATAATGGAATCACCAGATGCACAGCCAGCAGAACAAAAAATTGACATTGAAAGACTTACAGTTAGCCCATAAACGTGTTTTTGTGCGAGTTGACTTTAACGTTCCCTTAGATAAAGCCGGCAACATCACCGATGATTCTCGTATTGTAGCCTCTCTTCCAACCATCCAGTACCTCATAGGGCAAAAAGCCAAAGTCATCTTGGCAAGTCACCTAGGCCGCCCAAAAGGCAAAAGTGCAGACTTATCCCTAGCAATATGTGCTAAACGCCTCAGAGAGCTCTTAAACCAGCCCGTAACGATGGCTCCCGACTCTATAGGCGATGATGTTACAAAGCTAGTAGATCAAATGAATCCAGGCGATGTAGTTTTATTAGAAAACTTGCGCTTTTATCCAGCAGAAGAAGCCCCAGAAATCGACCCAAGCTTTGCCAAAAAACTAGCAGCTCTTGCCGACGTCTATATTAACGATGCCTTTGGAACAGCCCATAGAGCCCATTCATCAACCGCTACGATAGCCCAGTATTTCCCAGGCCAAAAGGCAGCAGGTTTTTTACTCGAAAAAGAAATCGCGTTTTTGGGAGACGCCCTCCAAAACCCAAAATGCCCCTTTGTTGCCATTATAGGTGGCGCCAAGATTTCTACCAAAATTGGCGTACTTAAAGCCCTCAGCCAAAAAGTTGACATTCTCATGATTGGTGGGGGCATGGCCTACACCTTCTTAAAGGCCCAAGGCATATCTATTGGCAATTCTATCGTTGAAGACAGCATGCTAAACACAGCCCAAGAAATCCTAAACGGCAAAGCCAAAATATACCTCCCAAAAGACATTGTAGCGGCCATCCAATTTTCAAATGATTCGCCATTCAAAACCTTCAGTATGACAGAAGGCATCCCAGATGGCTATCAAGGCATGGACATAGGCCCCACAACACTCGGAGAATGGATAGCTGCCCTACAGCCTGCCAAAACCATCCTCTGGAATGGCCCAGTAGGCGTATTTGAAATACCAAACTTTGCCAAAGGCACAAACACCCTAGCACAAGCCATAGCCAATTTAAAGGATGCTACGACCATAGTAGGCGGGGGAGACTCAGTAGCAGCCGTCCAAAATGCCGGCCTTACCCACGCCTTCACCCACGTCTCAACAGGCGGCGGAGCATCGCTTGAATACGTCGAATACGGAACACTCCCCGGCATCCAATCCCTATCCTAACCAATCTTAATCTTAATCTTGATCTTTGTCTTTGTCTTTGGATTAAGAACGGGGTATACTCAAAATCTTTTTTCCTTCTGGTTTTTCCCAGATTGGAGTAGACTTCAAGGCTAAAAAAATGAGCGGAGGTAACATATGTCATGGGCATCATCATCAGCTTTTCCCCGTCCATCAAGTTATGACAACTTTTTACATGTCGAAATGACTGAAAACCCAGCTGATAACATAAGAAGAAGCCCTTCACCACTTCCCGGTCGAATCTCCCCACTTCGTGTACTTAATGGAGAACATCAAGGCCAGACACATCCAACACCCTTGCGCAATAGAGTATTTATTCCATTACGTAGAGATGCGGATTCGCAAGCGCCAGATTCGCAGCAAGAACCCAAAGCGTCAAATACAGCCAAGCCTCCGTCCATTTCCTCATACGAGTCGGCTTGTTCAATCCGCTTTTAATACTCGGATCTCGTGATTTTTACTATTTTATGTCAAATTGGGATTTTCTGAAGCGCTTGATTTTGATTCAATGAGTAGCATGTTAGGCGCTAACAACAAGATTTGCATGTTTATAATTGATGAGCTTTAGAGCGTGAATCTGTTGTTCTTGATTGCCGGCATAGATTACGTACCCTTCCGGCGCTCGATCACCTACGAGCTTTTGGAAAAAGCGCACCTTATCTACAAATTCTAAGTTAAAAGTTTTAGAAGATTTAATCTCAACCGGGATAAGTTGATTTCCCTTTTTATAAATAACATCGACTTCAATTTTTTGAGAATCCCTGTAGTAGTAAAGATTAGGATCTAAGCCCTCATTATAGCGCCATTTAAGTAATTCAAGCACAACGAGATTTTCGAACAAATGCCCTCTTGCAGGGTCGCGATCTAATTGTACTTCATTTTCTATCCCTAAAAGATAGGTAGCTAGCCCCACATCAGTAAAATAAAGTTTTGGTGATTTGATAATTCTTTTACCAAAATTTTCAAAATAAGGCTGCAGACGGAATACAATAAATGATGCTTCTAAAATAGATAGCCACTCTTTTACAGTATGCGAAGAAATTCCTATTTCTCCTCCAATATCTTGCATATTTACAATCTGTCCAACACGGCCCGCACATATCCTTACAAATCGCTCAAATTGTGATAAGTCTTTAACAGTAATTATTTGGCGCAGATCTCGTTCAACATACGTTTGAAAATAATTACGATACGCTTTAGTTGGGTCTAGGTTATCTTTATATATTCGAGGATAACCACCCTTTAAAAGCACTTCATTTAGAGAAAATTCTATATCCGCCCGTGCCAGTTCGTCTAGACTCAGCGGCAATAACGTTAATAAAGCCGTTCTACCTGCTAAAGATTGAGTAATAGCCTGATTTAACTCTAGCTGGTGGCTACCCGTCAGTATGAAAAATCCTTTACTCTCTTTCGCATCTACTATTGTTTGAATATACGATAAAAGACTTGGAACACGTTGGATTTCATCAACTATTGCACCATCGGGAAACTGCTCTAAAGTAAGCGTCAAATAAGCCCATCTTTTTGATGAAATCCGTCTGTGCTATTTTTCTCGCTAAATTTAAGTAGAGGAAGATATGTCACAAGACGATAACAATCAAAGTAGAGAAGAATGGCTTAAGATTATCAATGAATG
>JAJFUY010000018.1 GCA_021372185.1 Chlamydiales bacterium
GTCTTTGAATAGCCCATAGCAACTTGTTGCTATGGGAACATACACATACATTTTCAGTCCTCTGTTAAGAGGACGTCTTTTGTAGTGCAAACATTTTTGTTAAGCCCAATTTTCTAATTTGAGATGAGAAATTCGTGTAAACTCTTTTGTGTTGTTAGTCACAAGAGTCACATCTAAGGATAACGCATGGGCGGCTATCCATGTGTCGTTATTTCCAATAGGTGTTCCCTTTTTTTCTAACGTCGATCGAATGTGGCCGTAATGTTTGCCCGCCTCAGTGGGCATAGGAAGAGGTGGAATTATGCTTATTAATTCCTGCAAAAGACCCATATTTTTTTTCGAGTGCTGACTCTTGTATACACCATAGAATAACTCTCCATAGGTAATCATTGACATGCATGCCTCCCCTATGACGAGCTCTTCAAACCTGTTAAAAATATGGATTGGTGAATGCTTTGCGATGTAGATGCATATATTCGTATCTAGCAAATACTTTAGAGTCATTAAAAAAGCTCTCTTTTTTGAGGCAAAGGATCGTGTCTCCCATCTGCAAAAAAATCATCTGAGAATTTTGCTAAAATATTGAAAGCTTCTGCTAAATTTTTGGGAATTTCACGGAGTATGATTTCATGTGGACTCTTTTGGATGATCTCCACTTCCTTTCCTTCTAGGTGAAAATCTTTTGGTATTCGAACGGCTTGGGAATTCCCTGATCTAAAAACTTTGGCTGTCTTCATAATTGCCTTTTTTGTATATACACTCAGTATATACAATTTACCAATTTTTTGTCAAAAGAAGCGTCAAGGCTCTACTCAAGAGTGTTTAGCTTTTGGAAGCGCATGTCTTGGCGGATGGAGTCGAAGTCACTGGCGCCAAGTAGGGCTTGCATGTCTACTGCTTTTGTTTTTTTGACGATGTTTAGCCAGTTGATGCTGGCGTTAATGTCTTGGAGGTGTGCGGAGCTGAAGGCGTTCATGATGGCGCATGAGGGGTCTTGGCTTTCGCGGAAAATGGCGTTGCCTGTGTCTATACACTCTTGCCAGTAGTGTCTTTTGTAGCACAGGAGTTGAAACAGCTTTAGAGTTTCAATGTCTTTGTTTTTTTCGTCTTTAAGTACTTGGTAGGCTTGGGGGAGGTCGTTTGTGGCGGCTAGATATTCGGCTAATTTGTAGGCCGCTTGTGCATGAAGAGAGCCATCTGGATTTTTTTGTAAAAGCTCTTTTAGCTGCTGTATGGCTTGCGGCTGCTTATTTTGCTGCCAGTTTAGGTCTATGATTTCTAATTCATTTGCTTTTAGTTCTGTGGCGGTAGTCTGAAAGTAGCGTCTTTCTTTGTAATTTTTAAAGCTTTCAAATGCGCACATGATTAAAAGTGCTGCTGCAAAAATTTGACCATAATACATGCATGCGCCAGTTAAGAGCACAGCAAAGATGCCGCTTAATAAATATGAAGTACGCATGCCTTTGGGGCCAAAAACACCCTCAAAAAGTATTGACATAAGCTTTCCGCCATCAAATGGATGTACTGGCAGCAAGTTAAAGAGGCTCCAGATGATGTTGGCATTAGCTAAAAAGATAAAGAAGTATGCCAGATGATTATTATGCACTTTTGGAAGTAGTAAAATTGAGACTCCGGCTAAGAAAAAGCCAAATAGAGGCCCCGCAAGCACCACGATAAATTCTTTGAGACGAGATAAGGGCTTACTTGATGCTCCATAGACTGTTGTGCCGCCAAGTGGGCCTAAGATCACCTGCACATTTTGGCCCCACATTTTTGCGGTAAGGGCGTGGCCCAGTTCGTGAATGACAACAGACACAAATACAATCACAATCCATGCTAAAAATTCTACAATAGACCCAGCTGCCATCCAGCCAATAACTGATGCTAATAGCCAAAATGTTGGACTAATGTGTAGGGGTATAGAACCAATTTTAATCATATTAACTCTTTTACTGTTGTTCCCATGTGGGCTGGGTTTATAGCCACTTTTACGCCCGCTTTTTCTAAGGCCTCTATTTTTGCTTGAGCGCCTCCCTTGCCTTGCGAAATGATCGCGCCGGCATGGCCCATGCGTCTTCCTGGAGGCGCCGTTATTCCTGCAATAAAGGCAGCAATTGGCTTTTTAGCGTTAGCTTTAATCCACTCAGCGGCTCGCTCTTCTTCTTCTCCGCCAATTTCACCAATCATGAGTATGGCGTGAGTATCAGGATCTTTTTCAAATAGCTCTAAACAGTCTATAAAATTGGTGCCATTGAGAGGATCGCCCCCAATGCCCACACAGGTAGACTGCCCAAGGCCATTTTGTGTTACCTGCCACACCGCCTCATATGTGAGCGTGCCTGAGCGAGAAACTATACCTATATTGCCGGGTTTATGTATATACCCGGGCATTATACCCACCTTGCAGGCCCCGGGGGTTATTACGCCTGGACAATTTGGGCCAATAAGCCGTGAGGTTTTGCTTAGATTCATGACACGCTTGACTTCCAGCATGTCATGCACAGGTATTCCTTCTGTTATACAGATAATTAACCCAATACCTGCCTCTTCTGCCTCTAAAATAGCGTCAGCGGCATACGGTGCCGGCACAAAAATCATCGATACATCAGCGTCTGTTGCCTTTTTAGCCTCTAACACAGAATCAAAAATGGGCGTGCTCTCTTCAAAAAACTGACCGCCCTTGCCGGGAGTTACGCCCCCAACAAGGTTTGTGCCATATTCTTTACAGTGATGAGAATGAAAACTTCCGGCCTTTCCTGTAATACCTTGGCATATGACTTTGCTGTTTTTGTTTACTAGTATGGCCATGTTACACTCCCTTCACTAATTGGCACACTTCGCGTGCTGCATCATCTAAACTATCCTTAGGGGTAATATGAAGGCCACTTTTCGTTAAAAGCGCGCGAGCCTTTTCTACATTTGTTCCTTCCATACGCACAACCACATGTCCTTTGTAGGCTACTTCCTGAATCGCTTGTATAAGTGCCTGCGCAATAATCTCGCAATTCATAATGCCACCAAAGATATTTACTAAAACTGCCTGTACAGACGGGTCTAAGAACAAAATCTTAAAGGCCTCGATAACCTTTTCTAGCGTGGCGCTACCACCAACATCTAAAAAGTTAGCAGGAGATCCTCCCCAGTAGCGTATAAGGTCCATTGTGGCCATAGCAAGACCTGCGCCGTTTACCATACAGCCAATATTGCCATCTAAGGCCACATAGGCAAGCTCATGCTCATGTGCTTTTTGTTCGGCTACACTTTGTTGGGATGGATCCCACATACTTTGTAGCTCCTTTTGACGAAAAAGGGCATTGTCATCAATACTTACCTTGGCATCAAGGGCTATAAAACCGCTTGAGGTTTGCACGAGAGGGTTAATTTCTATAAGCGTGGCATCAAGTGCAAAAAAAGCCTCTACCACTTGTTTGATAAGTAAAATCCCCGCCTCTTTATAGGCACCCGTCCACCCCAAATTTTTGGCTAATCGTAAAAGTTGATACAGATGTAGTTTACCTGTTGCTGGCACCTGCTCTACAAAAATTTTATCGGGCGATGTTGCGGCTATTTCTTCTATCTCCATACCCCCTTCTTTGGAGGCAATCACACACGCTGAGGCACGAGCGCGATCTAAAATAATTCCCAGATAGAATTCAGAAGAAAAAGAGACAAGCGAATCTATAATAATTTTTTCTGATACTACACCTTCAGGGCCAGTTTGGTTATTTACAAGCCTCATTCCTAAAAGTTTCTTGGCAGCATCGCGAATTTCTTGCGGATTTTTTGCAAGCTTGACACCGCCCGCCTTGCCCCGACCTCCGGCATGCACCTGAATTTTGACTACAGCCTCTACAACACCGCCAGCAATGATTTTTTCGACCTCATCAACCGATGATGCAACGCTAAAAGGCGCCACAGGTACACCAAAATCGGCCAATTTTGCTTTTGCTTGGTATTCATGAAGGTACATAGTTCTTGCCACAAGGTTTTTCTTTAGTATATGCTTGGAGGACAAATTTTAGGGCAATATGGTTCTGCAGTTTTTAAAAAATAGCTACAACGCACTCAAAACAGCGCTCAAAAAGACGCGCTCATTCTTTTTTGACAGGCTTACAAGCCTTTTTTCTGGCAAAATTGACCAAGCGGTTTTAGACCAGCTTGAAGAGCTGTTTTATGAAGCCGACCTTGGTGTATCAATCAGCCGAGATTTAGTCGAAAAAACCAAAAACTACTCCAAAAACCATCCTGACGCAAAATCTGATGAAATCATTGGCTTTTTACGAGAAGAACTTACAAAAGTGCTTACCAGCTACGATTCAAATCTCGCTACTGGCAACCCATTAGTCATTTTGATTGTGGGCGTAAATGGTAACGGCAAAACATCCTCTATTGCCAAGCTTGCAAAGTACTTTAAGACCGAAGGCAAAAAGGTATTAGTTGCCGGCGGTGACACCTTTAGAGCTGGCGCACAAGAGCAGCTTGCCATATGGGCTGAACGTATTGGCGTAGATATAGTCTCTGCCAACTACAAAAGCGACCCGGCAGCAGTAGCTTTTGATGCAGTCTCAAAGGCTGTCGCCAAAAATTATGATGTACTCCTGATAGATACAGCAGGCCGCCTAGAAAATAAAACGCACCTGATGAAAGAGCTAGAAAAAATGCGCCGAAGCCTTGCCAAGCACATAGAATCTGCCCCACAAGAAACTCTCCTTGTCATGGATGCCACAGTGGGCCAAAATGGCGTAGAACAAGCCAAAGCCTTTCACCAGTCTACTCCCCTCACCGGCATCATCTTAACCAAGCTAGACGGTACAGCAAAAGGCGGAACTGCCTTTGCCATTACCCAAGCACTCAAAATTCCAATCAAATTCATTTCCATGGGTGAACAAGTGGATGATTTTGCGGCGTTTGATCCCACGACGTTTGTGCAGGCACTCCTACCTATCGACTAAACTATCTTAATCCCGATCTCAATCTTGAGAGCCTTTTGCAAAACTAGCGCCAAAAAACAAAAAATGACTGCTCAAGCGGGCTAAGTTTCATTTTTTGTTTTTTTGGCGTTAGTTTTGCAAAGGTTT
>JAJFUY010000024.1 GCA_021372185.1 Chlamydiales bacterium
TTTTGAATAGCTTTCCTATGTTTTAACTTGGGTTACATGAGCGACTACTTCTTGCTTTAGCTAGTGGTGCAAGTGTTGTAAGTAGTGATAGTGTGTTTGTGCAGCAGGCCTTTGGTAGAACGTGTGCTATTTTACCATATCTCTCTACGAGCTATGATACGGTGAACAAGAAGATCGAATTAGCTTTACAGGACGAGGAAGCAAGGTTTACTAAAGTGATGGCAACTCACGACACACTCAAAAAAAATCACACCTGGGACGTACGAGCTAAAATGCTAGTAGAGACGCTTGAACCACTGTTAGACAATGATAAAAAAGAAGCTGATAACCCCTTTTCGGGGCTTTTTTCATGAAGCCAACGTTTAGAGAAATGATGGGTATATTACCTACTGGTATTCATCCATCAAAAGATGGGCTAGTCTTTGATATCTATGACGAAGAGCTTTTAGAATATCTTGAAGGGGAATATCTTAAAAATGTTTCCAAACTAATAGATGCCCGCCCTGCCAAAATACCACGCCTAGTGCACTTTATCTGGCTTGGGCCAAAGCCCTTTCCTGAAGAGTCAGTAATAAACGTACTATCGTGGAAAAAATACAATCCAGAATGGCAGCTGATATTTTGGACAGACGATAAAGACCGCCCCTGCCCGATAGAAGGCATGCAAAAACGCCTTGTACAAGAGTATGACTTTAAAGAGATGGCGCCACTGATTGCCTTGTCGACAAACTGGGGCGAAAAATCAGACCTGATGCGCTACGTGATAGTATCTGACATGGGTGGCTTTTATGTAGATCATGATAGTGAAGTAGTAAAATCTTTTGAGCCCCTTCTGTCGTTTGATGCTGTCATATGCTGTGAGGAGCCTGCCTGGAGAGGCGGGGCATCCGACAGTCACGTGCTCTTTCAAAACGGCCTCTTTGGCTTTATTGCAGGGCACCCAATCTTGAAACAAACTCGAGAAAATATCCAAAAAATCTGGCACGAACTAGATGTCCTATATCCTGATAATGGGGCGCTGACGCCATCATGGAAGGTGCTAAGAAGAACCTTCGACTGCTTCACCCTAGCTGTAAAAGAACAGCTCATTACAAGCAAAAATACTCTCATCTTGCCTACCTGTTACTTCTTCTCAAACCGCATACTCTCACCACAAGACATCGAGCGTTTCTACAACGAAGGCGTCATCTGGTCACACCACAAATACGCCGGCCTCTGGGCCGACGGCGCCTGGGGCACAATCTTTGAATAATAACGGTTGTGATTGAATCGCCCTTAAGCCGGGCTCCAATATTACACCATGCCTTTTCCCACCGTTCCCTTGCGGTCACGGTGGGCTTCGTTCAGTCGCCCTGAAGGGCTCTAAAACCGAATCACTAAAGTTTTGTTTCGAATATTTGCGCGAAAGTCCGTTTAGAACGACTGAACGAAGCCCTGAATGGCTCTAAGACCATTGACATGGTTGTTTTTCGATAAACGTGTAGGAAATTTGCGGAGCTGTATTAGAGTCCGCTTAGGACGACTGAGCGTAGCCCACCGTGACCGTAGGGAACGGTGGGGAATAGGATAGATGAAATCTTGGAGCCCGGCTTAAGGGCGATTGAATCACACACATTTTCGTAAATTTGTTGTTCAAAATTGATAGCACTTTTAGACTTTATCTCAAAAAAATGATGAGGTGTTGTATGGGGCATAGCTGTGTTGAGGTGTATATCCATGCTATTTTTTCGACAAAAAATAGATTTCCTCTTATTCCTGAAGAATTAGAAACACGGCTCTATGCCTATATCTCGGGGGTTGCAAAACAAAATAATATCCCAATTTTAGATATTAACGGGGTGTCGGATCATATCCACATTCTTCTGAAATTATCGAGTACCATAACAATTAGCACACTACTGAAAGAATTAAAATCCTATAGCTCAGCCTGGATGAAAAAGCAAAACATCAAAGATTTTGCCTGGCAGGAGGGCTATGCGGCATATTCATGTTCTATCACCCATGTCGATGCCCTAAAACAGTATATTGCCACCCAAAAGGAACACCATAAAACCGTTACGTATGTCGACGAAATCATCAGGTTAAACAAACTTTGGAACACTAATTTTTCACCAGATGCAAAATCTGATACAGAATCCGATTTGAATCGCCCTTAAGCCGGGCTCTGGAAAATGGAATTACCTATTCCCACCGTTCCCTTTGGTCACGGTGGGCTTCGATCAGTCGCCCTGAAGGGCTCTAAAACAAGCCGCCAAGGTGATTATTTGATAACGTTGGTACACAATCGTCCTGAAGGGCTCTAAAACCGATCGCTAAGGTGATATTTGGGATTTAATCGTCTTGAAAAGACCGAATTTTAAGATGTTGTTTGTTCGAGAGTCCGTTTAGGACGACTGAGTGAAGCCCACTCGAGACCGAAGGGAACGGTGGGAATAGGATGGATGAAATCTTAGAGCCCGGTTTAAGGGCGATTGAATCACGAACGTTAATCTAGGAGCTTGCGTTGGATGGTGCTTAGGGCCAGAGCCAGGTCGTTGCCTGGGGTGGACATCTGCTTTTGGATTTGGCGGATGGCGGACATTACGGTGGAGTGGTCGCGTTGGAAGAGGTCGCCTATTTGCATGTAGGGGGTTTTCAAGAGCTCGCGGCATAGGTGCATGGCAAGCTGTCTTGGAATTACGCATTCGCGTGATTGGGATTTGCCTACAAGGTCTTCTTGCGCAAGGCTAAAGTGGTCCGCTACTGCTTGGATGATGCGATCTGATGAGATGGCTTTTTCTTTTTCGTTTTCTATAAGGTCTGAGAGCATTGCCTTCACAGCATTCAGCGGCAGGTGCACTTTTTGGCCGCTTTTGTTGAGATGTGATCTTAGCATGAGGGCTTCTAAGGCCTTAACCGCAGATTTTGGGTTTGTGGCAAAGCTTTCTGCTAAAAATTCTAGCGTTCTGGCCGACACGGGGTATTGGTATGAGGCGGCTTTATGCTCCAAAATCTTGGCGATGTCTTTTTTCTGTGGGGGAGTAAGAGGTAGCACGATACCCCATTCAAAACGTGAGATCAGCCTTGGTTCTATAAACTGCAGTGACTGTGGCGGCACGTTTGAGGAGAGTATAATCTGTTTACCTTCGGTATGCAGTGTGTTGAAGGTATGGAAGAACTCTTCTTGTGTGGCGTTTTTGCGGCCAAAGACCTGCACATCGTCAATAAGTAACACATCGGCATTGCGGTAGGTGTTTCTAAAGTGAGACATCTCGGAGCTACGGATAGCCTTTACAACGTGTTCTGTAAAGAGCTCTGAGCGGGCATATACTGCTTTATAGCCAACTCGTCGTAATTTTTGTGCCACGGCCATTAAAAGGTGCGTTTTACCAGATCCTGATTGCCCATATAAAAAGATCGGATTTAAAAAATCACGAATTGAGGCAGGAGTTTGCCCAGAAAAAGCGGACATAGCCTGCACTTTACTATCTACTAAACGGCCCGTGAGCTCTTCTAGCAGCTTATAGGCCACTTTGTTGTCATCTGAGACGAGGAAGTCATCCAATGTACAAGATGGGTCAAGCTCATCAAAGAAAATCTGAAAAGAAGGCTCTGGAGTTGGGCTTGTGCCTTTTAGGCCTTGAGGCTTTCTTTTGCGCGGAGCTGTTGGTATATGCTCCGGCATAGAAAGGTGCACTTTAATAGGCTTTTGGTTGTTGTTAACAAGCGATGCACACTTAGAGCGTATATGCTCATCAAACCAAAGGACCTGGAATGAGTCTTGAGCCTCTAGATATATATTGCAGGCGTCAAAGCGCAGGACCTTAAGCGTTCGAAGCCAGCGCGAGACTGTTTCTTGGCCATATTCTTTTTCTTGATGTGCAAGAAACTGGTCCCACGCCTGCATGTTGTTAGTCTCCTTACCCCTTCTTGGGTAGCTTTTTACTTGTTGGCTTTACTTCAATTACAACATCGCCATTATTTGTGGCAGATTGCATTTTCTTTGTTGTCCACCATTGCTGGAGGATGCCAAGAAGCATAGATGAGATCCAGTAGATGTTTAAACCAGATGGGAAGTTATAAAACATCACTGTCATCACAACAGTCATAATGTTACCCATCATACGCTGCTGGCGCTGCTGGTCTGTCCAGGTGTTTACATCTTTAGGCAGAGATGACATCACATTTTGCTGGAAGTACATAATACCACCCAAAATGATTGGCAAGAGGTGGAACTCATTACCAATGATTGGAAGGTGATAGCCCCATGTAAAGAGCACATCAGGTGAGGTGAGGTTATCAATCCAGCCTGGGATAAACGGCACACCACGTAGCTCAAATGTGGTTTTAAGTAGGTCAAACATACCAATCAAAAATGGGAGCTGCAGTATGAGTGGCAAGCACCCTGAAATTGGGTTTACGCCTTTAGCGCGATAAATTGCCAAGATTTCCATCTGGGCTTTTTGTGGGTCTTTTTTGTACTTTTCTTGGATCTGTTTAATCTGAGGCCCTACCTCTTGCATACCCTTCATAGACTTAATAGACCATGTGTTAAGAGGGTAGAGGAGTAAGCGTAGAACGATAGTTACAAACACAATAGAGAGCGCCCAAGAGCCAGTTACGGCATGGCACATCTTCATTAAGAAAAAGAGCATCTTTGCAAATGGCTCTGAGATGAATGAAAACCAGCCAAAGTAGGTCTGGCAAGCAATAAAGTCAGTCGATGTACCTGTTACTTTAGTGTTGTATTCATCTACCGCAGTAAGCACTTTTTCACCAAATGGGCCGGCAAATACACAAAGCTCAGTGACGCCACTTTGAGCTTTTAACGGCGTAAGAACGTTGTATCCTGCCATATCATCTTGAGAATAGCGGGCATACTCTGGGTCAATAAGAGCAATTCTTGATGGGTCTTCTTTACCAGTTACTTTATCTACTTTAAAGCCAGTCTCACGGCCCTTTGTAGGGTCTAAGATAATGCCAAAAAAGCCGTTACCGTTGCTAATCCAGTCGGGGGCCGTTGTAGTGTTTGTGTAGACGCTACTTGGTAGGTCAACTTTTAACACATCGTTCCCTTTACCTTTTGTGATGCGGTACTTAATGACAGATCCTGATGCACCTGATTGCCATTCTACTTCTGGCACGCCGCTTGTAAGCCAGAGACCTCTTTGGTCGCCTTCAACTTTGATAGTGACATTAAAGCTGTAAGGCACGTTTTCTTTTGGGAACGAAAATGTTTTTGTGATTCTTCTATGTGGCTGTGAGGCCTCTAGCACGATAGAATTTGCTGTAAAGCTCTTTACTTCGTAGTTAAGGGAAGCCACTTCTGGGTACTCAGAAACAACATTTAAGCTATGAAGCTTTGTTGGCACTAAAAATGAGGGGCCGGCATCTTGACCAATAATATCACGGCGGATAAGAGGATAGTAGCCACCAAGTACCGGTGCATGCATTTTGCCTTGAGAATCCTTGGCAGGACGAAGTGGGAAGATGGCATTGTGCGGGCTTTTTTCTAGCATTTCGCGGTCAATTTCGATTGGTAACACAGCACTAAGTGTGTTTTTAGCCGTCTTAAATGGGAGGTTAATTTCTACTAGTGAGCCGCCAATATTTGAAAAGACGAGCTGGAGGTAGTCATTTTCTAGGATGTAGTACTCTTGTGTAGCTGGTTTTTCAGAGACAGTAGATGCTACAAAGGGAGCCTCTGTTGCTTCTTCTGCTTTTGGAGCGCTAGACTGTTTTTGCGCTTGAGCCAGTGCCCAGGCAGCTTTTTCATCTTTATTCATATAGTCAAACCCAAGGCGAACAAAGAAGAGTGTTAGCGTGAGTGAAATGATAAACAATATCGTGCGTTTGTCCATGAAAAATCCTTATTTTGAGCAATCAAAGTAGCACATTAAGAGTAAAAATACTACCCTATCATCGTATTTATCGTAAGCTTATATATTCATATTTTAAATAAATGAAATAGTAGTATGTCAGGATTATTACCCGCATCATGGACGTCTAGCGGCAGCGGAGCCACTTTTCAAGCCGCATTTGAAAATCTATGGCATCAAACAATTGCACCTTTTGCTCAACCTATATTAGATCCAGTTCTTAAAGAAATAAAAGTTTCAGTGATTTTGCCGGCTATTGCTGTAGCAACAATACCAACATGCTTGAAGCAAGCTGCATCATGCTGGGGAAGAGGTGAGCGAGGTCAGGCTATACAGAATCTAGCAGTAACAGCAGGTATAGTTGGCTATGCTGCAACAGAACCCCTTAAAGAAGTGGCTACTGTAGCAGTTGGTGTGTATGCCCTTTACCAGACATCGAAATATCTCACTTCGTGCTGCTTTTCAAATCGAAAGTATTATCCAGTCGGCGAAGAATTTAGCAAGAGAATGATGTGCCCTAATAGTAAATGTTTTGACTATTTCACAATTAGATTTAAAAATGGCGATTTTATAGTAACAAAATAGTCATTTATTATTAGAAATCTGATAAAGAGCTTTAAACAACCCTTGCGGGCATGTTTAAAGCTCTGCTATACTCCTCGGCCTATATTTGTATGTTGAGGATAGAATGCAGACAGTAAGAGCGTGGGTATCATTTTGGTTTACAGCATCCTCTGTCCCGACATTATCAATGTGTTCTCCCCGTGGTCTTAAAAATCTACAAACTCATGAGTCAAAAGTAATTGCTGAGGCTTTACATGCTTTTGATCCTTCTTTTGACCAGGTCGAAGAAATTGCACAAAAAATCATACAGCTTCAAGGCCAAGGGGCTGATGTCTACTGTAGGAGAAAGGGCAATTTTTACGTAAAACCAATAGTTCTTGCTAACAATTCAGCATTTTTTCTACTACCTGTAAAAAAAGCAGAACATGACTCTCTTGGAGCCGATAAGTATGGTCGTAGGGCGCTTTACGGTTGGTTTGATGCCGATGGCTGGAAGATTGAGCGTGTATGGAATTTAACGAGCCTAAAAAAAGATGGTATTCGCATGCCGATGTTTACACAAGCCCGCCGAATTGAAGGCCAAATTCCTGAAAATGTACTACGCGAGATAGCCCCTAAATTATTGTATGATTTTGATGTTGAGGGCTGTCAGAATAAGAGATGCGCGTTTTATGCATACTACAAATGTTTAACTGATGTATTGAATAGTAGAGAATTTTGCCAAGATCAACAAAGATTTTTGGCTATTGCAAGAAGTGCTGCCATCAAGCTTGCTATGCTCCACAAGGCAGGCTTTAGCTGGCGAGATCTAAAACCTGATAATATTCTTGTAGATGATGAAAATGAAGTACGCTTTTGCGATCTAGACTCCTGTACAGAAGTACTTGTTGAGCCTGCCGGCTCAAAACCCGGCACCGTCCTTTACATGCCCCCAGAAATGCGAAACAACTTACCTACCAACAATAAAAAACGAGATGTCTTTGCCTTTGGCTGTCTTCTACACCAAATGATGAACGATTTTCAGCCAGAAACAAACTTCCCAAGCGTAGCAGGTGTTCAAGTCAAAAATGATCCAACATTCACAACCATAAAACAAGCCTTCGAATGCATCTCGGAGTGGGCGCGCGCTGAAAACCCAGACTATCGTCCCGATATGGACACCATCGCCAACCTCCTCCTCCCAGATTATCCTCCGGGGTAAATTAGGGTTTGTAGTGTCATCTAAAGAGTATGTTTGTTTTAGAGCCCTTCAGGGCGACTGATCGAAGCCCACTGTGACCGAAGGGAACGGTGGGGAAAGGGTATAATAAGAAATGGAGCCCAGGTTATGGGCGATTGAATCATTGTGATTGAATCGCCCTCAACCGGGCTCCGATGGTTTTTCTGCCAGTTCCTACCGTTCCCTTCGGTCACGGTGGGCTTCGATCAGTCGCCCTGAAGGGCTTTAAAACTGTACAAATCTCTGCTGGTAAAAATTGTGAATGATAGAAAATGGGCGGATCGATTATGACTGAAATCTATTATTGTGAGGTGATGTATGCAGTTTTTGGCTTCAGGTTATTCGTATGTTGATTCATGGTATTCTGGGCGTAGCTTTACGGCAGATAATGTGGGTATTGATGCTCATAAAGAGCATGATGCTGAACATGTAAGCCTTACCCTTAAAAGAACTTTGCAGGGAAGAATACTTATAAATGATGGCAACCAGCATTTAAGAAATCAAAAGATTAACTTTTTAGCTGTAAATTGTCTTGGTTTTACTACGCATTTAGGAAGTGCTAGAACTGATAATAAAGACGGCACGTTTGAATTTAAGTATGCTTGGACTCCAGGGCATTTTTCCTATTCACAACATATTGTCATGCAACTTGTAGCAGATAAGCTGCCATTTACCACGAGAAGTGAACTTTTAAAAAGTGTACCCTTCTTTAAGCAAGAGGCACTTTTGAAAAGAATTCCTCTTACGCTGCCGTTGGATCAAGCTGTAAACAATGTTGGAGATATCGTCACAACTTTTGATGACATCTCAAAAGACATCACAGTAGTCGCTCCGCCCCTTCCGAATCACCAGCAGTCACCAGAATATATTTATAAGTTTCTTAAAGCGGTATTACCAGAGGTGCCAAAACGCGTATTTGTAAGCATTTTTGGTCGTTTTATGAGCGCTGAAACGGTGCAAAAGATTTACGATAGTTTTGGTCCAACCTATGCCAAGCGCCCCTTAACAAAAGAAAACCTTCTTGATGAACTCCTCAACCATGTAAGTGCCACAAAGGCTGTAAGACTTGATGAGCATGTAATGTGGGAAGCTAATTGGGATGAATTCGAGCTTGAGAAAGATGACGGCTTGCCTAATGTTACTGTGACGGCTAGTCAGGGTAGAAATAATTCACTTAACTTGGAAAGTATAATCATCAAATTTCGAAATAGCAGTGAAGTATTAGTTGAAGTAGGTGACAAAGGGTTTGAAACAGCGATGTATCTGGCCCGATCTGTCTTTGCATTAAAGGGTGAGGCCGAATTTCATTTAGCTGAAGGCCATATTCTACCTGGTATTGCAGCCGGTGAGTTTTTTAAGCATATGACCGGAAGCCCGTTATATGCTGCCATGCAGCCGCACCTCTCACAGATTGATTTTATCAACTGGATAGGGTCTAAGGGAGTAATTTTTGGACAGGGCAGTGTTCTTGACGTGTCGTCCCTCACAGCAAAAGCAGTGGCAGAAGTCATTATAAAAGCCGTAAAAGACAAATCACGCTGGGATACATATGAGCCTCAAGAGCCGCTTTGTGATAGCCACTATCTTGCTAAAGCTGAAAAGTACCACTTTAATTTTCTTAACAAGTTTTTCACCTGGTACATAAAAAAAAATAGAGATGAAATTTCTAGAACCTGGTTTAGCGTCTATGCCTGGTCACAATCTATTAATGAGCATTTTAAAGACATACCACGTATTACAGAAAACCAAGAAAATCCAGATGCACATGATTTTGAAAGTCTCTCTAAATTCTCGGCGTGGCTTATTTCTAAAACGACCTTTCTTCACTGGGCTGCTCACTCACGCCAGCAGGTACTTACAGACGTAAGCCAAGCTACGCTTGCGGTGGAAAATAAAGCAGTAACTGCGGATGGAAAGTTAGCAAAATTTGGCAATACTTTAGCGGCAAATGCTAGCGAACAGCTTTTTATTGCCCGCACGCTTTTGAATTTTGATGGCGATGCACTGGCTGATAACCCCTTTGGCGATATGAATAAAGAGCTTCTTGCAAGATTTTTAAAGAGTTCGCCACATGATTACGAAGGATATGTAGATTATTTAAAACAGTTTATTACTGTGCAGATTTAATATGCGGTATAACAAGCTGATTATTTGTATGTTGTTGTCCACAGCATGGTTGTCGGCAGATGACTTTGCTACAAACCTTGGGCACAAAATAAGGCACAATATGGCTCAACATGCAAATGTGCAAGATGCTATTAATCAGGGAAATTATAAAGCTGCAATAAAAGAGCTTGAGCGTTTAAGTGCAATAAAAGCAACCCCAGAGCTTTTATTGCAGCTTGCTGTGTGCCAGCTAGAAGACCAGCAAGAAGAAGCAGCATTTAAAACATATCTCCAGTGCCTTGAAATTGTGCCGGTGGCAGAGCCTGTGGTTATGTCAGCACGAGAAAAAACTGCCTACAATGAGCTTTTGGAGCTATATTTTGCAAATTCTCAAGAATTGCCCGCAAAAGTAGAAGCTACGCTTCAAAAGCATCCAGATTTTCTACACTGCCAGTTTTTGATGGCGTCAATGAGTGCCAATGCCCGTAAATACGAGCCCTTTTTTTATATCTTTTTTCAAAGCTATGTAGCATATCCAAACTGCCACATGTCGCATAAAACCAAGGGTATGATTTCTACGCTTATTTTGCAGCGCGCAAAAAGTATAGAAGAAAAAGAGGTGTGGCGAACAAAGGCTATTCACTCATTTGGGCTTGCCATTACGCTTTGCCCAGAAGATTTAAATCTTCACAAAATGATTTTACATACAGCGACTGAAAAAGAACGAGCAACTAGCCTGCAGCTTATTATGACGCAAGTTTTTGCGAATAATGTAAAAATACCTCGTAGCGAAATTCCTTTTTATATTAGACATGCTTTAGATCTAAATCAAATTGATTTAGCCCAACAGTTGCTAGACAAAGCCCAAACGTGGTATGAATACAGTCGTATTTTGCAAGAGATGCAAGACTTAATCTCCCAACACAAAGCGGAACACTAACATGGACGAAAACCGATTTCTTGGAGACTACCGACTTATAAAGCACATAGGCAATGGTTCTATGGGCTCTACGTTTGTTGCCGAACAGAGATTTACCAAGAAAAAATATGTCCTAAAAGTGCTTCCTGAAGAGCTCGCTCAAGATCGGGCCTTTTTGCAGCGCTTTGAAGAAGAAGTAGTTGCGCTCTCTCAGCTTGATCACCCCAATATTGTTAAAATCTTTAATGTCTCGTTTGCTCAAGGGGTCTACTTTTTAGTCTGTGACTGTATTGTGGATGACATGGGAGAGACGACAAACTTAAGTGAATACTTTCGCCAGCGCGAAAAGAAGCTTAGCCAAAGTGAAGTGCTGAGCATTGTTCAAGCAGTAGCTAGCGCGCTTGACTACGGCCATAGCTGCAAAATTGTTCACCGCAATCTAAAGCTTAATAATATCCTCATTTCTGCTAAGCAATCAGGATCACAAATCCGCATAAGCGACTGGGGTTTATCAAAGATTATAGGTATTGGCGCCTGCCTTACAAGAACCTACAAGGGCATGGCAGAGGCATTGGGTATTGCGTCGGTAAGTCAAAATAAGTTCTCTCAGCCACCGGTTGAGATGTCAAGATTAGCCCCACTTCACCAGATACTCATTCAAAACTTTTCATTTTTAGCGCCTGAACAAAAACGCCTTGATGTGATTGCCAATGAGCGAGCAGACAGCTATGCCTTTGGCGTACTTGTCTACTATCTTTTGATGGGAGAGTATCCAGAAGGTGCGTACGTGATGCCATCAGCGGTGCTTGATGAATGCATTATCAACTGGGATATGGTAGTAAATGAGTGTTTAAACCCAAATCCAAATACGCGCGTGGTAGATCTTGAAGAACTTCTTGCAAAAGCTTCTGTTACTACACCTCCTGTACATATCCATGAGCCTCAGTTGGTAGCGGCAGTTCAGCAGGTAATAGAGCAAAATGAAGTGCTTGTGGAAGCTCCGGTAAAGAAAACAGAAATGAAGATCGATCAGGCTATACCCTTATTTGCGGCAACATCTCTTACAACAGAAGCTCCAAAAAAATCGCCATGGGTGCGTGAAGAGCGTGTGGTAAAAGAATATTCTCCAGAAAAACGCGAGCTTTCTGCAATTCAACCGCTTCTTACTGAGATGGTGACAATTCAAGGTGGCTATTATTTTAGAGGCAATAGCACGGGCTGCCGCGATGAGATGCCACGTCATCAGGTGTCTATAGCGCCATTTGCCATAGACATACACCCTGTGACAAATGAGCAGTTTATGCGTTTTGTCGAGTATATCGGCAGCGAAAAAGACATGCAAAACCACGATATTATCCGCCTAAGAGAATCTCGCATCAAAAGAAGTGCGGGACGCTTTAGTATAGAACCGGGCTATAACAAGCACCCGGTAGTTGGCGTAACGTGGTATGGTGCCATAGCTTACTCAAACTGGGTAGGAAAGCGCCTGCCAACAGAAGCTGAATGGGAGGTCGCCTGTTCAGGAGATCTTGAAAACCCACTCTACCCAACAGGTGAGGCGATTGAAAAAACTCAAGCCAACTTCTTTAGCTCAGATACCACAGCAGTAATGAGCTATCCTCCAAATGGCTACGGCCTTTATGACATGGCTGGAAACGTGTATGAATGGTGCCAAGACTGGTACGAATACAATTTCTACGAATCCACCGTCCAAGAACCCGACAATCCAAAAGGCCCTCTCCAAGGCGTCTACCGCGTTTTACGCGGCGGCTGCTGGAAAAGCCTAAATGAGGACCTCCGCACCTCAAAACGCCACCGTAACAATCCTGGCGTTGCCAATGGCACCTATGGCTTCAGATTAGCTTGTGATGCTTAAGGGATTGTCTGGTTACGGATGATTCAACGCAAAGTCGCAAAATTAGCAGCCAAAACGCAAAAAATACAAAATAGTTCTTTATAGCTTCTTTTGGTTATGTTTTTTTGCGCTTTTGTATTTTTTTTCGCGATTTTGCGTTAAAATTTGCATGACACTACACGCCTTTCACCGTTTCAGAACATTCATACATGGCACTTAAAAATTCACATTTTTTTCTTCCTTTAGCGCTTGCTGTTCTCACGTATTTTTGGTATAATTTGTCTAAATTTTCAAGGGCTCATTTAGAGGCTTTAGGGGTAGCTGTAAGTGGCGGAAAAAGCGACTAAACTTACAAGTCAGAAACTGCAGGATTTGCTGCCCAAAATGATGGCTGGGGTCGTTGCCAAGTACAACGACAACCCACAAATACTTTTGGAAGAATGGCCGCAAATTGTTGGCGTAGAATTGGCACCCATGGCACGAGCTGAGCGCTTTGAAGATGGCGTGTTGTATGTTAAGGTAAAGAACTCTACTTTACTTAGTTTACTTAGCAACCCTCACGACAAAAAACGACTTATTGATTGTATCAGGAAAAAACTTTCGGGGATCTCGATTAGAAACATCGTGTTTCGCATAGGATAAATTATGACACAAGATAGTGAACTCAAAGAAGAAACGGTAGCAGCTGCAAGACCTGAATATAATGCCAGTTCCATTACGGTACTAGAAGGCCTGCAGGCAGTTCGTGAGCGCCCTGGTATGTATATTGGTGATACGGGTATTAATGGCCTCCACCAGCTTGTATATGAAGTAGTTGATAACTCAATTGACGAAGCCATGGCAGGGTACTGTACTACTGTTGATATTACCTTACACCGTGATCGCGGCATCACTATTGAAGATAATGGCCGGGGTATTCCAATTGGTCGCCACGAAAAAGAATCAGAGCGTCGTGGACGCGATGTATCGGCCCTAGAAGTTGTTATGACCGTGCTTCATGCCGGCGGTAAGTTTGATAAAGACACCTACAAGGTATCTGGCGGCTTACACGGCGTGGGCGTATCTTGCGTGTGCGCATTATCAGAAAAGATGGTCGTACAGGTATTTAAAGATGGCAAAATCTATCAAATTGAATTTTCTAAAGGCCAGGTTGTTAGTGAGTTAAAAGTTGTAGGCGAAACGGCCAAACGCGGCACCAAGATTACCTACTGGGCAGATGGCACAGTTATGAAGGTGCTGGATGTTGAGTACGACACACTTGTTACACGTTTACGAGAACTTGCCTTCTTAAACCCTGGTGTTCAGATTATCATGCGCGATGAGCGTAATGGTGGTCGCGACGAAGCTGAGTTTTTATATCGCGGCGGTTTACGATCATTTGTTGAATATCTTAACGAAAATAAATCACCACTCTTTCCTGTACCTATCTATGTAAAAGGCGGAAAAGACGGCGATGATGGTATGATAGAGGCAGAAGTTGCCCTCCAGTGGAATGACGGCTATGCTGAAACGATCTTCTGCTATGCAAATAACATTGCAACGCGCCACGGGGGTACGCACCTTACAGGCTTTTCTACAGCCCTTACACGCGTTTTAAACAACTACATAAAAGAAAAAAACCTGTTAAGAAACGATAAGCTGTCGCTTACCGGCGAAGATATGCGTGAAGGCCTAACGGCTGTTATCAGCGTAAAAGTGGCCAACCCTCAGTTTGAAGGGCAGACAAAGCAGCGCCTTGGTAATAGCGACGTAGGCTCTATTGTGCAGTCTATAGTAGGTGAGGGGTTAACGACATTTTTTGATGAAAACCCACAAGTGGCAAAGACCATTGCAGAAAAGGCTATTATTGCGGCACAAGCAAGAGAAGCGGCCAAAAGAGCGCGTGACTTAACGCTACGTAAGTCAGCTTTAGATTCTGGCCGCCTGCCAGGTAAACTTGTAGACTGCCAAGAAAAAAATCCAGCTCTTTGTGAGATTTATATAGTTGAGGGAGACTCTGCGGGTGGTACCTTAAAAGGTTGCCGTGATAGACGCTACCAGGCTATTTTGCCAATACGCGGTAAAATCTTGAACGTAGAAAAAGCAAGACTTGAAAAAGTACTACAGAACGAAGAAGTCTGTAAGATGGTATCGGCTCTTGGATGTGGTGTGGGACGCGATGGGTTTTCGCTCGAAAAGCTTCGCTACCATAAAATCATCATCATGACGGATGCTGACGTTGACGGATCTCACATCAGAACACTTCTGTTAACATTCTTCTACCGCCATATGCCGCAGCTTATAGAAAATAATTTTGTCTATATTGCTCAGCCTCCACTTTATCGCGTGTCTCGTAAAAAAACAAGCCGCTATATCCACTCAGAACATGAGATGGATGATTACCTACTAGAGCTGGGTCTTAGTGACCTACAGGTAAAGCGCGATGGCCATTTAGTGCCCCATGATCGCTTAAAACCATTGGCAGAAGCTGTTTTAGAGATAGAAAACTTTATAGGCCGTGTTGAGCGTAAAGGCACACCGTTTAGAGAGTACCTTGCACGTAAGTCAGAATCTGGCCGTTTACCACGCTACATCGCGCATCTTACAGATAAGGACGAATATGTCTATTCTGATGAGGAGCTTGCTGGCTTAAAGAAAAGACATGAAGAAAGTGAGAAAAAGCGTTTTGAAGAGACATTGGCGTCTATTCCAGCTGATGAAATTACAGAAGATATGCGAGAGTTTCGTGTAAAGGCCCTAACCTTTACAGAGTTCTTTGATGATGTCATCTGGCGTGATTTACAAAAGCACCTCCAGACAGTTGAGTGCAGCTTAGAGCAGTACCTCATACCAAGCGAAAAAGAAATATTCATACTAGTGGAAGGCAACGGCAAAGAAACGCCGCTTTATAGACTCAAAGAGTTTATAGACGCTGTACGTATCAATGGCCGCAAAGACGTTGAGATCCAGCGCTATAAAGGTCTTGGTGAAATGAACCCGGAACAGCTTTGGGAAACGACAATCGATCCGCTTAAGCGTACTCTAGTGAGAGTAAATCTTGCGGACTTAGTTGCATGCGAGCATATGTTCTCGATGCTAATGGGCGAGGAAGTACCCCCTCGAAGAGCTTTTATTGAGCAGCATGCCCTTGCAGTTAAAAACTTAGACATCTGATAAAAGAGATTTTTATATGACTTCTTATACCATTGGCGAAACACTCGTAAACCGCAGCGTTGAGGAAGAGCTACGCGAAAGCTACTTGCGCTATTCTATGTCGGTAATTATCTCCCGTGCGCTGCCAGATGTGCGCGACGGGCTAAAGCCATCTCAGCGCCGTATTTTATTTGCGATGAAGCAGCTTAACCTAGGTCCTAGTGCCAAACACAGAAAGTGCGCAAAAATTTGCGGTGACACATCAGGTGACTACCACCCGCACGGCGAGATGGTGATCTATCCAACGCTTGTACGTATGGCTCAAGACTGGGCGATGCGCTATACGCTCGTAAATAGCCAGGGTAACTTCGGCTCTATTGATGGTGACCCACCGGCTGCTATGCGTTATACAGAAGCTCGTCTTACCCATTCTGCTATGCAGTTAATGGATGACCTTGAAAAAGATACTGTTGACTTCGTGCCAAACTATGACGAAACAAAAAAAGAACCGACAGTATTTCCGTCAAAATTTCCTAACCTGCTTTGCAATGGCTCATCAGGTATTGCAGTTGGTATGGCAACAAACATCCCACCGCATAACTTAAATGAAATTATAAAAGCTACTCTTTTGTTGTTAGATGATCCACTTACAAGTGTAGATGACATCATGCAGGTAATGCCGGGTCCTGACTTTCCTACTGGTGGTATCATCTGTGGCTATCGCGGCATCAAAGAGGCTTTTCACACAGGTCGCGGTAAGCTCACACTTCGTGGACAGGTGCTAGTCGAAGAGATAGAAGGCTCAGATAGACAGCGTATTGTTATCACTGAGATTCCCTATAACGTAAATAAATCTTCACTCATTCAGCAGATTGCAGAATGTATCCAAGAAAAGATTATCACGGGTATTTCTGATCTTAGGGATGAATCTGACCGTGATGGCCTACGCGTAGTTGTAGAACTTAAAAAAGGTGAGATGGCGGAGATTATCACCAACCAAATCTACAAGCATTCAGACTTAGAAGTAACCTTTGGCTGCAATATGCTTGCCCTTGATAAGGGTATGCCGCGCATGATGAACATCAAGCAGATGATCACAGCGTGGATAGAACACCGTATGGAAGTTATTCGCCGCCGTACACGCTTTGAGCTTGCGCAAGCAGAAGCGCGCGCCCACATTTTAGCCGGCTACTTAAAAGCCCTAGATCATCTTGATGAAGTGGTGCGAATCATTCGTGCAAGCTCATCACGTGAAGAGGCCAAAAATAGCCTTATTGAAACGTTTGAATTTTCAGACCGTCAGGCAGTAGCTATTCTTGATCTTCGCCTTTACCAGTTAACAGGTCTTGAGCGCGATAAGATTACCAATGAATACAATGCCCTTTTAGAAAAGATCCGCTACTACAAAGAGATTTTAGGCTCAGAGCAAAAAGTAAAAGATCTTATCAAAGAAGAGTTAACAGAAATTCAAAAGTATAACAAATCAGAGCGTAAAACCCAGATTGTAGCTCATGAAGCTGAAATGGACATGGAAGACCTTATCCCTAACGAAAAGGTTGTTATCACCATTTCTAATGACGACTACATCAAGCGTATGTCTACAAACCTCTTCCGCGAGCAGCGCCGTGGTGGCCAAGGTATTGCAGGCGTCAAGCTGAAGAAGCAAGATGACGCTATTAAGAGCGTTCACGTAGCTTCTACACACGATTACTTACTCTGCTTTACATCACTTGGAAGACTTTACTGGCTGAAAGTTTGGCAGATTCCAGATACCGGTCGTACCTCAAAAGGTAAACCGCTCATCAACTTACTTGAAGACTTGAAACCTGATGAAAAGATTGCTACCTTCATCCAGGTATCGGCCTTTAACCCAGATTCGTTCTTATTCTTAGCGACCAAACAGGGCGTGGTGAAGAAGATATCACTTGATGAGTTTAGCAATCCACGCCGTAAGGGTATCATTGCCTTAACTATTGACGAAGGTGATGAACTTATTGCAGCGCGCCATGTTGTAACTGGCCAAGAAGTAATGCTCTTTACCCAAAATGGTATGGCAGTACGCTTTGATGAAAGCGAAGTGCGCCCAATGGGAAGATCTGCTCGCGGTGTACGTGGCGTGTCTCTTCGCGGTGATAATGACCGTGTAGTTGGCTGTGAGACTGTAACGGGTACAGATGTTGTACTTGTAGTCTGCGAAAATGGCTTTGGTAAAAAATCTCAGGTAGATGAGTTCCGTAAGTCACACCGTGGTGGTGTGGGTGTACGTTCTATCATCACAAGTGAGCGCAACGGTAATGTTGTGGGTGCCTTAGCAGTAACTGACAACGACGCACTTCTCATGGTATCTCAAAGTGGTCAGACAATCCGTATACGCTTAGGTGATGTGCGTATTATGGGCCGTAACACACAAGGTGTTCGCCTAGCTAACCTCAAAGAAGATATCTTGGTAGCACTACAGAAGATTGCACGCTTAGAAGATGAAGAAGAAATCCCAGGTGAAAACACACCAATAGACGGCGAAGTAGCTCTTGAGTTACCCGATACTCAAGTTGAAGAGCCAGAGGTAGTGGCAGAAGAGGATACTGAAGAATGACCTCAAGTGGTCTTTTTGTAACTTTCGAAGGCGGAGAGGGTGCTGGTAAAAGCACCCTCGTTCGTCGCCTACAAGAAGCCCTTCAAAAAGAATCATACGAAGTTGTAGTAACAAGAGAGCCGGGAGGCACAAGCTTTAGCGAAGAAGTGCGCAACCTCGTTCTACATAGAAAGGGGACTATGCATCCAAGAAGTGAGCTCTTCTTATTCTTAGCATCCCGCATCCAGCATCTAGAAGAACTCATCAAGCCAGCACTCATGCGCGGCGCCATTGTATTATGTGATAGATTCTCAGACTCATCTGTAGCCTATCAAGGCGAAGCTCGCGGCCTTGGCATGGAATACGTCTCTAGCTGTTGCACCCTAGCCACAGGCGGCATGCAACCAGACCTTACTTTTTATGTCGACCTAGACCCAAAAATTGGTCTCATGCGCATGCACCAACGCCAAGCATCAACAAATGAAGCGCCTGACCGCCTAGAAAACGAAGCCCTAATCTTCCACGAAAAAGTGCGAACAGGCTTCCAAAAAATAGCCCAGGCCAACCCCTCCCGCATAAAAACCCTAGACGGTAACCAAACCCCCGACGACCTCTTCACAACCGCCTACACCCACCTAAAACAAGCCCTCAAGTAGTTGTCGATACATTTGTTCGTTTTTCTCGGCCTTGTTGATTAAATAATATATTATGTATATAATATGGGTAGGTACAAGGGGAGAGTTATGATTAATTCTGCCAGTCAGTCACCTGAATTTCGTCCTCCACAGGCTCAAATTGCCCCTGAATTATCACAAATTGACCAAAAAGTAGCCTCTTTAGAGCCACATATACATAAATCAGGTCCAATTCCTACTGATGTCTGGAAAAGCCATGTGTTAAATAGGCTCACGATCCCCGAGCTATTTTGTGTCGCTCGCGTAAGTAAATCTAATTTATTGCATGTGTATGCAAAGCTGCAAGTTGACTATCCTTTCTTATTACCAAAAAATGAACCTAATGCCCTAGTTGCCGTAAGAGAAGCAAAAGACCTTTATAAAGAGCTCATAGCAGCTAGCAAAAATGCCCTTTTGCAGGCCGTAAGAAAAAGGGAAGGTTTTAGAGATTTCATGACGTTAGAGAATGTATTAAAATCTGATATGATTGGAACAATCTCTAGGCTAGATATTGATAATAAAAGCGATAAGTCCATTTTTATCCCCGCAGAAATAGGAAAATTCACTTCTTTAGAAAGGCTGACAGCATCCGGTTGTAGCCTTATCGGGATAGATCCTCAAATAGGCAAGTGTCAAAAGCTTATCTATATTGATATAAGCCATAACCCGCTATTTAGTCTACCGAATGCCTTGCAATCATGCCAAATCCTCATGTCACTGGATATAAGTGAATGTAATTTTGACAAGGTTCCACAATGTGTTTTTGAGCTTGTAAAGCTAGTATCGCTCAATGTA
>JAJFUY010000242.1 GCA_021372185.1 Chlamydiales bacterium
TCATTCGCCCTAAAGGGCTCTAAAACAAAACTGAGTAAATTCTATAAAAGAGATTAAATTTTGATGAACTCGAAGAGGTGGGAGTTGCCGAAGCGGCGGCTGTTTTTGAGTTTGAGGTTTTTTAGGGGGAGCAGGCTTACGTTGAAGTGGCTGCTTTCTTCCATGTATAGGCTTGCTCCTGGGGCGAGTATGCTGCTTTTATCTAAGAATATTAACACAGCTTCAGAAAAAGGGGAGTGCTGCTCTTTTTTTTGGCTATATGGTGGATCAAAGTAGCAAAGGGTAAAGACCTTTTGCTTTTTCTCGAGTTTTTCTAAAGCGCTAAGCGCATCGCCTACCAAAACATTGGTGACAGATTCTAGGCCTAAGGCGTTAATGTTGGCATATATCGCATCTATGGCGTGAGTGTCTTGATCGATGAAGGTAGCGTGATTCGCGCCGCGGCTAAGAGCTTCTATGCCCATGCTGCCACACCCGGCGCAGATATCTAAAAACGTACTATCAACTACTTCATTTTGGCAGATGTTAAAGACAGCCTGGCGCATTTGTGAAGTGGTAGGGCGCGTCGCATCACCTTTTGGCAAAATAAGGCGTCTACGACTATACGTTCCTGAAATTATTTGAATCATGTGTTCCGTACATGGTGATAAGCTCTTCGGCTTTTGATGGAGCAAATGCCGTAAGTTGCTGGTATACTTTGAGGCCTTTACCGTGTAAACCCTGTTTAAAATAGAGTAATCCTAGGCTATAAAGGGCTTCGGGGTCATTTTCGTTATCTTCTAAGATAGCTTCGTATTCTACAATTGCTTGATCGAGCATCCCTAGACTTAGGTAGCATTCTGCAAGCTTTGTTGAGGTCCAAAGATCTTTGGGGGCATATTCTTTAACAATTAAAAGCTCTTCAATAGCAAGGCGCGCAAACATCTGAAAATTTTCCCAGAAGGTTCTGGCTGTCTTTGAGGCGGCATTCATGCTATCTAATGGGGCTCTAAAGTGCTCAGCAAGGGCCATGTAGGCATCTGCGAGATCTTTATGGCAAGAGGCGTCTGTTGGAGAGGTAATAACTTGCTGTACTTTTTGGTCTATACTTGCGCGCAAAAAAAGTTCTTTAAAAAGGTGAGCATCTTTCCAGTGGTAGGTAAGAATGAGCTTTTCAAGTGTGGGCTTTAAAAAATCAAGAAAGGCTGGGATTTTACAGTAGTCTACTTTGCTTTGTTCTAGTAACTGGGCAAAGTCACTTGCAGCAGAACTAATGCTTTTAGGGTCATTTCTACCCAGTGCTTTATACTGATTTAAGTATTCATCTCTTAGCTGTAAAAGTTGGCTTGGCTTATGCTCTTGAAAATAAAGTTTTAGCACAAAATAGAGCACAAACAAAAAGAAAAAGCAGGCAATAAAGATGCCCATAAGGAAAGAATCTGACAAAAATGAAAAGAAAAAGATAAAGCTGATAACAGAGAGAGCTGCCAAACCAATAAAGAGCCCATGAAAAATAAGCTCACGCTTTACAATATGCTGAAAGCAGGCTAACGCACTATTTGAGAGGCGAAAATAGGCTGCATTATCAATGGGGTTCTGAATTTCTTCTTGAATGGGGCTATCTTGTTCTTTTTGCTTTTTAGCTTTAGGTTTAGAAAGGCGAATATTGGCAGCAGTCATGAGGTGGTTTTTTGTAAGGTTGGCTGTTTAGAAAGCTCTTCTTGATAGAACAGGTACAGGCCTGAAAACACTATTAAAAAAGAGAGATAAAAGCTCATTGTAGGTACCTCTGAGTGGAAGATCCAACCAAAGAGGGCAGAAAAGAGTGGCGTTGTAAGCCCGGCAAATGACATGAACGTAGCCGAAAAGCGCTTAAGCAGGTAGCCATAGAGGTTATAGGCAATACAGTTAGAGACAATAATTAAGAATATTGTGCACTCTAAAAATGGCAGTATTGGGCCATGTATTGGTGTTGGTGTCCAGTTTTCAGTAAGAAATGAGTGTACAAGGGCAATAGAGCCGCCAATAAGCATAGATAGACCATTGGCACTTACTGGTGAGTAGCCCTTTTCAATATTTACCTTACAAAT
>JAJFUY010000079.1 GCA_021372185.1 Chlamydiales bacterium
ATTGATATTGCCTGGCGCAAAATTCCTGTCATATCTTCAGTTTTTTTGAGGCTTTGTAGGCGTTTTGCAGCATAGCGGTCTATGTTTATGCCATCACGTACTGTAAAGCGCTCGTCACTTATATGTGCGCGCTGCAAAAAGGCTACAACATAGTCTAAGATGGCATCATCAACAAAAGGCAAGTTTTCAGAGAGAATACGGCGCTCTTCAGCAGGTTCCGGAAAATCAATATAAATCTGTGGCTGCAGGCGGCTGTGGAGATACTCTGGAATTTCAAATGTAGAGGCATCTTCGTTGGTTGTCACACAAATTCTAAAATCTTGGTGAGCGGTAATTTTAAGGCCCGCTACAATAGATTCTACATACCGTCTTGCATCCAAAAGGGGAGCAAGGGAAGCCCATGATTTTTCACCCATGCGGTTACCTTCATCTAAAATACACACCTGGCCGCGGATCATGGCAGTAACAAGTGAGGAGGCCACGTAGCGTATACCACCGGCTTTATCAATAACGGGGGTGATCAGTAGGTCTTCAGGACGCGTGTCCATAGTACACTGGTAGATGTAGACATCGCGCTTGATGATGTTGGCAGCAGCATAGGCAAGGGTAGTTTTGCCAACACCGGGCTTACCAATTAGCCGCGGGCTAAGAGGAATGTCTTTATCATCAATCACAAGCCAGCAGGCCAAAAGCTGCTCCATAACATCTTGCTGGCCTATCCAGTTGTAGCTAAGAACATCTGGGCAGGCAAGAGCAAGTTCTATACCCTGAATAGTGATTCGGCTTTCTTGTTGTGTTTTAGATTGAGGCACGAGTGTAATCCTTTATTAAAAATTGGCTTTTTGCGAGCCATATATAAGCCCTGCAGAGGCAATGTTGCTTCTAGCATTAGGAAAAAGCGTTTCTATATCGTTTATGAGTGCATCAGTTTTTTTGCGCACAGAATTTTGCCCAACAGGGCAGCGGCAGGTGATTCTGGCAAAGCCATACATCTTGGCAAACTCTATAATTTCTTGTTCGCCTATATAAATAAGCGGTCGCAATATAGTGATACCAAACTCGCGCATGGCAAGTTTTGGGAGTAATCCTGCAAATTCACCTTTATGAAAAAGGTTCATAAGCAATGTTTGAGCGTTATCATCACGGTGGTGGCCAAAGGCAATAGCCTCACAGCCGGCTTCTTTTGCGGCATTAAATAATAAAGTACGACGTTCACGAGAGCAGCTATAGCATTCTAGATCATCAAGTTTTTTATTTGATGAGCAGGTAATTAGGGGAACATCTAGCGCTTTACATACATTTTCTAAATACCCGCCGCCCACGGCAGCGCCGCAAGTAAACTCACCATTTACGTTGATGGCCGTAATTTTAAATGGCGGAAAACCGCGCCCAGATATAGCCTTGAGCAAAAAAAGCATGGTAAGGCTGTCTTTGCCACCACTTAGGGCAATACCCAAATTTGTCACGCCTTCAACCATGCCAAAGTCAAATAAAGCTTTACGGGTAGCGGATTCTAATTTTTTTCCAAGGCCTGTCCACGGAGGGCAAGCAAGTGCAATTGCGTTATTCATGCCATATATGATACTGTATCTCTAAAACTATTACAAGAATACACTATGGACGCTAAGAGAAATGACCCCTGCCCATGCGGATCAGGCAAAAAATACAAAAAATGCCACGGCCAAATAGATGCCGAGATGAAAAAAACTCAGCGTAGCTACAGTATGCCAGGAGATTCTAAAAACCCAGCGCTCTCTTTTGCTCAAAAAATTATTAAGGTGCTTGAATCAACCCCACCAGCAATTGATAGAACAAAGTTCCCAGAATCTAAAGCTTCGACGAAAGAGGCTGAAAATCCAGAACTTACGCCACCAATTTTGCCTAAGGTCGAAATAAAATAAGAAAAGGGCTTGTTGCAAAAACAGCATTTTTGGTATACATGTAGCCACTTTCTTAGCTGACTTAGCTCAGTTGGTAGAGCATCCGATTTGTAATCGGACGGTCGTGGGTTCGAATCCTACAGTCAGCATTTCAAAAAACACGCTCGACCAAAGCGTGTTTTTTTTCTCGGGGGTGTCGCATAGCGGCCAATTGCAAGGGACTGTAAATCCCTCTACTTCGGTATACGGTGGTTCGAATCCACCCGCCCCCACACTTTAAAGGCTAAAGGATGAAGGCTAAAGGCTAAAAATATGGCTGAATATCCTGAAGCCGTCTTTGACCTAAAGTGTCATTACGCACTTCACCGCCATTTACGCAAATTTTACGCACTAAACCGCAAAAGACTGGTGCAAAATGGTTAAATACTCCAGAATTCCTTGAGAAGTTTCTCGAATCACGAGAACATGCGGGAGACCCAAGAATGAAAAATAAAGCCCTCCCTTCAAACCTTAATCATGATAATTCTGAATTTCTTCTCTATAAGACGGAAGATGAACGCATAAAGATTGAAATCCGCATGCAAAATGAAACAGTCTGGTTAACGCAAGATGATATGGCTAAGCTGTTTGATAAGGCGAAATCTACTATAAGTGAACATATTAAAAATATATTCACGGAGAGTGAGCTTTCAGAAGAGCTCACTGTTAGAAAATTCGGAAATTCCGAATTTTCTACAAAACCCACAAATTACTACAATTTAGACGTCATTATTTCTGTAGGCTACAGAGTAAAATCTCTGCGAGGGACGCAATTTAGAATTTGGGCAACACAACGCTTGCGGGAGTACCTCATCAAAGGCTTTGCCATGGATGATGAACGTTTAAAGCAAAATGGCGGCGGAATTTACTTTGATGAATTGCTCGCTAGAATCCGTGATATTCGATCATCAGAAAAAGTCTTTTGGCGCAAAGTGTTAGACATCTATGCAACAAGCATCGATTATGATCCAAGGTCTTCAACGTCAAACGAATTTTTTAAAGTAATCCAGAATAAGATGCATTGGGCTGCACACGGGCATACTGCGGCAGAAATCATTTATGGACGAGTAGATGCTTCAAAACCGAATTTAGGTATGACGAACTGGGATGGACAACGAATACGCAAAAGTGAAGCTCAGGTTGCGAAAAATTACCTTACAGAAAAAGAACTAGATATTCTCAATCGGATTGTAACGATGTACTTAGATTTTGCAGAGCTGCAAGCTATAAACTACAAAGCGATGACAATGAGTGATTGGGTAAATAAATTGGACGACTTTTTGAAACTTTCAGGTCGTGATCTTCTTACGCATGCAGGCATGATTAGTCATGACGTCGCATGGCAAAAAGCTCAGGTTGAATTTGAAAAATACCGATTAGCTCGTCTTAATGAACCGACAGAGGTCGAGAAACACTTTATAGAAGTTGAACAAAAACTAAGGATGACCTGAGTTTCTACAATGCACCTACGACCCCGTTTCTACGACCCCGTTTATTTTTTTCAAAATATATTGAAATGTTACGTAAATAATTCAATAAAATAATATAAAAATGAAGATAAATAGAATTAGCCATATTACGTTAATCTGTAAAGATATAAATAAATCAGCAAAACTTTTTTGTGAGCTTTTCGGCGCAGTAGAAGTGTATTCAAGTGACAAAAAGAATTTTTCTGTGGCCAAGGAAAAGTTCTTTCTCGTAAACGATTTGTGGATTGCTTTAATGGAAGGAGAGCCTACAATACGTTCGTACAATCATATTGCCTTTCACATCAACCAAGAAGATTTAGGAGCTTTTGAAGCAAATATTAAAACTCTTGGGTTGGAGATTGTTCCAAGTAGATTCCGCGAACCGGGAGAAGGGCAATCTATTTATTTTTACGATTATGACAATCATTTATTTGAACTGCATACTGGTGATCTTACAACAAGATTAAAGTGTTATCAAGATTTTTTGAAGTTACGTATAGATGGAAGGTTAGAAAGTGAACAGTTCTTATAACAGGTCTCCTGTTTTTTTTTGATTTTTTACGCAATTTTTACGCACTAGCCCGCAAAACACTGGCGCAAAATGGCGCATCCCAGCACAATCGATGCTTTGATAAACCATTGATTGTTTTGCGCCTATGTATTCCTGCTTACGCCAGTGTGTGGAGCTACTTCCGACTGTAAATCCCTCTACTTCGGTATACGCTGGTTCGAATCCAGCCGC
>JAJFUY010000084.1 GCA_021372185.1 Chlamydiales bacterium
TGTTATTTCGTTGTATTTATTTATCAGATCATTAAGCCTTGCGATAATGCCATCAGGCATCTTTATCCGGTCTTCTATGTTGCCATCTATCTGATATTTGTTACCATCTCTATGTATGGAGGGAGCACATACGCAGTTATCGCCTGCAATATAGGATGCACCACCTTTTGTAACGGGTCCGTCACTGAGAATGTCAAAACCTAGTACTTTGTAGTTACCTGCATTTAGTTCCTTACAGTGTTGAAAGAGAAAATGGCACTTTCCCTCCGTGTGACTTACTTTAATAAATCGGCTCATATCAACATTAAGGAATACATATTCCCAGATTCCTTTCCTTGGCCAATCGACATCTATGACAGTCAAGTTGGAGCAGGCACCACAGACATAACCTATATTATTATCTTCCTTGAATAACCTGTCCATTTCAATATCCTTAAATGGTTTTTCTATTTTCTGCCAGTCTTTGAGAATGGGCTGCTTTCCCGGAGAGCTACACTCAGCCTGACAACCGTTTAGAGGGTGTGTCACAATTCCGATTGAAGCGTAATATTTTGCAGCTTCTCTTGTTGACATTTCATTCACGGCTGCGCTCATCAGTAATCACACCTTACTCTATTTGCCCGTGCAACCTCTTGCCGGCTACAATATTCACATTCAGGAACAGGTTTCGGCTTCCATTCATTGACAAGCTTCGAGATACTCTTTTTAATAATCCAATCATTAAAGCTAATACGTAAACTCCTTGGGACCTTAGCCTCGTATGGCTCAAAGTCCTTCTCTTGCGATTGCATATTTCCGCAAACTTTATCCATAAAAAAATCAAGTGGTACTTGAGCGTCAAGCTCACATTTTTTGTGATTCTCCGATGTCTCAGTTTTGAACTTCCCCCAACTGGCACCCGTGGGATGTACTTTTGTTTGTGGCTGCTTCACGCCAGTTGGAAATTCTTTTTTACTCATACTCTTCCCCTCCCACAGTAAGAATTAAAAGTGCCACTGCTTTCTCAAAATCGGTGCCAAAATTTAGCATGTACTTTAAATCATCGCGATTTTCTACGTAAATTTTTTTTAAAACTTCAAGAGAAGCTGCTTTCAGCTCTTTAATATCAATCATGTTAGCTCCTGAAGCTTGAAAAAACTACAAAAAAGCAGTAAATAGGCCCTGTTGCACTCAATGCTTACTCACGATTGATTATTTATAGACTCAGTGCCATTATTGTATGCTGTTTTAAGCAGGACTTGTTAAGACTGCTTTGTCTATCCAATGAGGCAACATTGGAAAGGTAGTTTTAACAAGCTTCTTTAATGTTTTTTTGGATTAATTTTCTGATAAATTTGCTCCGTGGCACATCGCCGCGGATCGTTTCGAGTCTTATAAATACTTCTTGTTCAACGTAGGTCATAACAGGGAGCTTATCCCCGACCATCTTTGGTGTATTTTTTATCACTTTTGTGACCACCTCTTTTTGTATTAATTACAAGGATACTCTACTTATTTATGAATGTTGTGTTCTTAGAAACTCAAGCTTAACGCTCTTTTTCCAAAATAAAGGGATAGGATGGCAGGGATTAAAGTGGAGTATGTAAATGATTAAAGTAAATCTTTGAATATTTAAAGAAAATGTATACAAACGGAGCCGATCCCAAAACTCAAAATGCTTCTTTAGATCTCGAAATAGCAATTATCACTCAAACTTCTGATCATGGAAACAATTCTAAAAATCTACAGATTCGAGAATAATCTTGGTTTTGGGCTGGCCTCACGATTAAAACTAGAATTTTTTGCAGCAAATTATATATTGAGTTCATCCCAAAACCGATCCTATTTGCATATATATAAGAGTTTCAGAACCATTTTGTGATTAGAAACTCGATTGGTCATTAAGAAATCAAAATCTAAAAATACAATTTCAGGTGTTGGAATAGGTTTAGAAAGATTTTAACTCTTAACAACGTTCAAAGCTTCTAAAAGTTGCGTTAAAACAGCTGGATCTGTCAGCTGTAGTCTTGCTAAAGTTTCGGCACTTTCAGCAGTTACCTTCTGGGCAGCTTTCATTTTTTCAACTTCTATCCGGAGTTCCTGTAACTCTGACCGTTCTACCACATGCCGCGCAGTTTCAGCCTGTAATGTCTGGTTTTCCTGTTTTATCCGTAGGTATTCAGGGCTTTCGGAGATATTTAAAGATTTTTCAATCGTTAAGAATGGTATAATATTTTTGTATTTTTCCCTGAGTCCTTCAGGGTCTTGCTTTTGAGCGTTGTAAAAGCCTCGAGATTCTCTCGTCCTGTGCCCCATCATGAATTCCTTACTCTCAAGATCACAGCCTGCTTTTTTGAGTTGATTATTAAACCACTTGCGTAAATTGTGACTGCGAAAAGTATTCCATGAACCAAACTCTGTGTTTATGCGGGCATCCTCTGCTAAATGTTGGTACATGGATATTACAGTAGCCTCATCTAATTGCCTGAGGCTTTCTTCGTGGGTTTTTAGATACTCCTCAGGTACATGGCGGCAGATAAAGAGAGAACCGGACTCATTAACAGTTTTTTGCTTTTCTACCTGTCTGGCTTTTCTGTTCGGTCTTTTTAGTATCCGGTTTCTAAATTCAATGTAATCATTTACAGCTTTGCTGGCTTCTGGAGTCAAGAATGTTATAAAGTCGAAATTTGTTTTAACTCTTCGTAATTTTAAGGTTGTAATCTGAGTTTCTGGGTCATACCCATTTTTAAAGTCACTTAACTTTAAATTGCAGATATCTGCGACTGCAAGCCCACTTGAGCATCCAACAAGAATGAGAGCTCTCTCTAGTGGGTCAGCAATAGTCAATACCTGCCTGATTTCTTCCTTTGTGGGGATTAATGTGTTTTCCTCTAAGGGTAATATTGCCTTTTCCGACTTTGGGGTTATCGGTATTTGTATATAATAATATTTATAAAAACTACTCACTACTTTCATTCTGTTTGCAATTGTCATTGGTGCTAAATTTTGAGATTCTAGGTGATCCCTGAAGTCAAGTATTTTATCATTGATTTTTCTTTTTCTCATTGGTATACTTGCAGCTCCGATCTGTTCTGCTTCAGCTTCGTCTACCAATTCGTCGGGAGTCATTCCAGTAAATTCGGTATAGAGTTGCATGGCGGCGAGATATGATTTTCTGGTGTTTTTAGTTGCTTTTTTTGCTCTCAACCAGTCATTTATGACTTTATTTTCTGCTAAACCCTTAGAATTCATGTCCGATTCACTTCTTTAAAAATGGTTATCTATTTATTTAACCATATATACTTGTATGAATCTGGAGAAACCTTACATTGTTTCTGTTTATGCCGTTCTACGGAACGAGAAAGGCGAGTTCCTGCTTCTCAGGCGGTCGGAAAACTCTCACAGCAATCCGGGAAAATGGGATCTGCCAGGTGGAAAGCTGGTTCGTGGAGAGCCCCTTGAAGAAGCGGTTGTTCGGGAGGTGTGGGAGGAAACCGGGATTTCAATTGTGCCCGGAGAGATTGCAGGATATGCTACCTTTGAGCTTCCGGACAAAAAGGTGATTGCCGTAATATATGATGGGGGATATTTCATTGCT
>JAJFUY010000090.1 GCA_021372185.1 Chlamydiales bacterium
GTCTTTCAGGCATTTCATCTGCTAGAGGATGCAACGGTTATTGACAACCTATTATTGCCACTAGCAATTGCCAGACAAGATGTAAGCATGCGCTCGCAAAATTATAGCATGGCTCTAGAACTTTTAGAAAAACTAGGGTTATACGAAAGACGCCACCTTCATGCACTAAAGCTATCAGGCGGCGAAAAACAACGCCTTGGCATAGGCCGAGCCTTTATCACAAACCCCGACCTTATCCTTGCTGACGAGCCAACCGGCAACCTTGATCACAAAACAGCCTTTGAAATACAAGAGCTACTCCTCAGCTGGGTAGAAGAACAAGGCAAAGCCCTTATCGTCGTCACCCACAGCCCCGAGCTTGCCAAGCGCTGCAACAAAAGCTACCTGCTAGAAAGCGGCACGCTAGAGCTCACCTAAAACATCCGAGCCCCCCTTTACCCTGTAGCTGTACCAATTCAAAATATGTGCTCTTTAGTAATTTGAAAGTCCCGGAAAGGCTGTCAAAAATAGCTGTTTTAGAGCCCGATTTAGGGCGACTGAAGTCATCTTACATTAATGGACCATTTTAGCTTTGAAAAAATCCTTAACCCTACTATATTAGGCAAAAATTTATATCCCAGGTCCAAAATACTTCTAAGAGTGATAAAAGATGCTAATCACACTAAATAAATTGGAGGTCATGCTTGAATATCAGTTTCGACATGCACAAAAAACGAAGTTGGTGGACGCATATAAAATCATTCTTAGCGATCAACCTTCCTCAAACCATGACTCACAAAAATTAACACCAGGGGATGAAAATGTTAAATGTTGCAGCACTGTATGCGCGAGTATCTTCGAAGAAGCAGAAGGAAGGGGAAACGATTCAAAGTCAACTTGATTCACTACGTCGATACGCAACTGAGAAAGGATATACTATTCCTGATGGGATGGAATTTAAAGATGAAGGATATAGTGGAGCATTACTCAAGCGCCCTGCGCTTGATGAATTGCGAGAACTAGTTCGAGAAGGGTCCATAAACAAGGTTCTTGTATTTTCCCCTGATCGGCTTTCGCGCAAGTATGCCTATCAGCTGTTCTTAAAAGATGAATTCAATAAGTGTGGTGTTGAATTAAGCTTTCTGAACAGCCCTCCAGCAAATACGCCTGAAGCGCAGCTTACAGAACATTTTCAGGGCATATTTGCTGAATACGAGCGCACTCAAATTGCAGAAAGATGTCGTAGAGGAAGGCTTTACAAAGCACGCCAGGGACACGTATCGGCACTTCCATCTGTGCCATATGGCTACAAGCGCATAAAGGTAAATAATCTAATAAGTCTTGAAATTGACCCGGAAACCTCTATTGTCGTGAAGGAAATCTATCGCCTATACCTTCAAGAAGAAATGACTTTGAGTGGGGTGTCAAGGATACTTGATCTTAGAGGCGTTAAAACGTGTAAAGGTGGGAAATCTTGGGATCACGTCACCATAAAAGGCATATTAGAGAATCCTGCTTACACTGGATCAGCCTATTTCGGCAAAACAGAAAGAAGTGAAGGGATTCCTGGGCGTATTGTAAGATATAAATCTGGTGTTGTTGTTCAACCACGCTATGCACGCAAAAAACTCCCCGAGGATATGTGGATAGAGATACCTATACCCGCATTTATAAGCGAAAATGACTTTCAAGCGGTCCAGGAAAAGCTTAAGAAAAATAAAGCCTTTTTTGCACGAAATACGAAAGAACCATCACTATTACAAGGATTATTAGTCTGTGGAGACTGTGGCAAGCCTTATTACAAAAAAGTGCGAAAGACTAAGACAAAGCGAATAGGGTATTACTGTTGCCGCAATACAATGGAAAAGGGGTCATTGACCCCATGTCAAAATCGTTCACTACGATTAGAGGAATTAGACAACCTCATCTTCGATGAGGTTGTAGAGCTATTGAAAAACCCTTCATTGATTGAAGCAGAACTTAAAAGACAAATAGAAGAGCGTTCAGAAAAACAAGAATCTACGAAAGAAATTGAAGTAAGAAAGGAGCTTGAACAGATTTCCAAGGCGCGAAACAAGCTCTTAGATATATATCAGGATAGTGAATCTCTAAGTTTACAAGAACTTAGAGATAGAATCGAAAAGCTAAATAGACGTAAAAGCGTTCTTGAGACCGATTTAAAACGGTTTAACGCTCTCAAGATACAGCTGGAAATCAATCAGGATCCTGTTAAAATGCTAGAAGAATATACAAAACGTCTAGGCAAGGCTTCGGAAGAATTACCGTTCCTAGAGAAAAGGAAGCTTGTACGATTGCTTGTTGAAGAAGTAATTATTAAACCAAAAGAGATAAAAATTAAACATTGCGTGCCAATACCGGGGAAATCAGGCCAAAATAGTCCATTAGTGGAAGTTGATCGATTAAAGCCCACTGCGACTTTAAGGAGCTGTGGGTAAACGCAAAAAAACCACCAGAGCCCGGATGGGCGACTCACGCCGCAACGAGAGCTGCCATAACACATATATATTAAGCTAACATAAGCTATTGGTTTTCAATAGTCTGAAGGACTGGGTTATAAAAGCCTAGGGCAACGCCCTAGGAAAGGGTTCACACACGATTTGCAGGCTGTAGGCCTGCG
>JAJFUY010000133.1 GCA_021372185.1 Chlamydiales bacterium
AGCTTATTGCTCCGATTTGAGGATCTTGGACATTAAGATTGTTAGCTATGAGAGTTTTCCTGATCTCATCTACGACTATCTTGAGAACTGCTTGGAGAGTGATATGGTTTTCGAGATAGTGCCGTATACGCATGGGAAAACCCCTGCAGCAAGTCGTACTGATGAGTAGGGGTTGATAACCTTATTGGCCAGAAGGTCCTCAACTGGAATTCCGGGGCTTGAAAATATGGCACTCGTGATACAGTGTGCAGGAACTTCTAGCTCGCTTACATCACCGGCACACTCAAATTTTGAAATAATTTGTTTGTCTGATTTATAAATAATTTGTGGGATCATTTATTTTTCCTATTAGTTATTAATGGTGCAATCATGATAAATCATGATCGCACCTAAAAGAAACCGCAGTAATTATAAATGTTAATTTAATTTAAAAAATAGGGTTTTTTCCTCTGGCTTGCTTAGGGCTCGTAAATTATAGTTTTCTTAGGATCTTTTGAATTATCATACCATTGTAGAGCAAGAGATGGTCCTACTCCACTGACCAACACAATAAGAGTGCCAGCAACTGGATTGTTGTGTAAAAAAAGCGCTGCAACAACAAAAACAGGGAAAATAACGTCACAAGCTACCTCCACAGCGCCCCTGATAATATTTTTGGCGCCAATTTGAGCAATTTTCATGTGCTCGCTGTTTTTATGGAAGATAGAAAGCGAGATACCTGTAATTACATCAGCAACCCCAAGACATGCTCTTAGAGTTCCAGAAATAGATCTGACTATAGGTATACAGCCAAAAGTGTTCCAAGAGCTCATGTGATATGAGTAATACTCATGAGCTCCTTTTTCACTCCTATTTTCAATGAATTGGCTACCTGAAACGTAGCCGGTTTCAGAGCTACTATAAGCTCTTGAAATGTAAGTATAACTATCAATTATTGGTGAAAACATAAATCCTCCGTATAGTTTTGTTGAGGATAGATTACATGTTTATTGTGTTTTCACAATACAGTAGAAACTACTGAATTTTGGGTATTGATCTGCCCATTTTCATTTTTAAACATTACACTCAATTAAAAAAATCCAAATTGCTTGACATTCTTTATAGGGTATTGAGGTCAGACCTGGGGTGAAACAAAGTAAAAGCTATTTATCTTTGGAATATAGCTCTTAAACGTTCTCCAAATTCCTATGAAATTCAAATGGAACTTGAAAAACTAAAAAAGTGATAATAACATATCGCGCTTTGGAGATATGTGGATTGCTCACGCAAAGAATATTACCCCCGATGCACCAAAACTTTTGGAAGAAGAGCTCAGAAGCTTGATTATTGAACAGTTTCAAAAAATTCCAAGAGCAGAGCATACCCTGTATCAAAAGAAAATCGTGAAAAGCTCCGACCTCTTAAAAGAAATAGTAAATGAAGTCATCGACTTCGACCTCGATCTCGATACCGTCTTAAAACAACACAATATCGAGTAATCGTTAGCGAATACGTTTGATTCTTTCTTTGAGGAGCTGAATGTAGCGCTCTTTGGTTTCTATGGAGAGGAAACTTTCTTGGATGAGGGATTCTAATTGAGGACCAGTGTTTTGCAGATTAGCTAGCTCTTCTTGCACAACTTTTGCTGAAAGCCCGAGGCGCGAGCTTGCAAAATAATCAAAAAGGTCGTCTTTTGTCAGCTTGCTTTTTTTACCGCGAAGGGGGAGTGCTAATTCTTCACCAGATTTTAAAAGAATGGCTGTGTTGAGTAGATCATATGCGGGTGTTTGCTCTATTTTGTTATTGGCACGAATTAAGGAAAAATTTTTAAGGTGCATATCTTCATTGCCAACAAGAAAACAAAATAGCGTCCGTCTAAAAAGCTTGCGTTTTTCAATAAGCGGAAAGGTGCAGTGTTTGTCAAGTACTGATGATACTTTTTCCATACTTGAATCATATTTAGTATTGCGCGAGTGTCCAAGTAACTGCGAAAAGTCTTCGACTGCAAGTTTATGGCCTCTAGCTATTCTGTCAAACCGTTTAATAAAATAGCTCTTTGTCCCATCTTTATTATACATCAACCCATGTAGCGGCACATCTATGCCAAAAACTTTAGCTAGCCTCATTGTTATGCCTTCATTTTCTGGCACTTCATTATAAATTTGATGTGGAGGCTTTACTATAAATGTGCCACCTGATTCCACGATCTCAAATTGTTCATGCGCTGTATTGAGTCTCACGCTAAGCTTTGGCTGAACGCCTTGAATTGAGAGCTTTGATGCATACTGCATAGCAAGCTCCCGCTGCTCCTGAGCAGAAAAAGGAAACTCTGCAAGGTTTTTAAGACTCCGGCTTAGTTGCATAAGCCCTTTTTTTGAGTAACGCCCAGAATCAAGCATTTCGTAAGTAATTGGACAACGATTCATGATACTGCCTCGACAGTCACGTTACCAACAAGATCGTGGCCTACAGTAATAAGCTGGCTCATAAAATCGTCTCTATCAAGCTTTGATTGACGAAGAAGCCCGTCTAGCATAATTCCCTCGGGCAATAATCCTTCAAAAAAAGGAGGAAATCTGTCGTAGTCATACACAACCCTTGTAGTTGGCATCTCAAGGGAAACAGACATGCCTGTATAGCCCTCAACGTACCGAAATTGGTAGTGCGATCCGCGTTTTACTTCTTCTAATTGACCTGCTAATACACCATCTACAAACACATTAGCTCGTTTCATTAAATAGCCCCATCAGCTGACTTTCAAATTTAATTTGTACATTTAGTGCTTCAAGAAGCCTAGTAAGCGTTGAAAAGCGAATGCTTACCTTTCCCTTTTCAATGTCAAAAACCACAGTCTTACCAACGCCAGCCAAGGTAGCAAGTTCTTCTTGTGATAGCCCTGCCTGCCTACGGTGGAACCGAATAATATTCCCTATATTTTTAGAAGCATTCATTTTTACCGCCATAACAGTGATTATGGCATGTTAGCCTATTATTCACAAACAGTTTCGCACAAAAAACAAGTAAAATCACCGCAATAGCAGTAAAAAGGGAATTATTCATTTAAAACATTCTGCAAAGCAGAGGGAAATAAGGCGGTAGCAGATTTCTTAGACAATGGACTTTCATATCAAACGTTCATGAATAAATATAAAAACCTATTCAAAAATAAAGTTCTAGAAAATCGAGATGTCGATATATTACTTAAGCGAGAATGTAAAGTTATGGATACGATTCAATTTTTCAATAAACATAAAATTGAGCCAGGCAACTTGTCTGAGGGAAATCTACTAAGCATAGTCAATAAAGGGTAGATCAAGGGGTCAGACCTGTTAATAGATCAAGGGGTCAGACCTGTTAATCAGTGAATGTTTGCTATCACAAGATTGACTGATTGACATGTCTGACCCCACTTTCAGCCTATATTTTCAGAATTTTTAGCCAATTCATGCGTACGTTTGACCAATTCTTCCAAAGATTCAGGTGGAATAATTGGATGCGGGAACGCCAGGACTTCGCCCATGCCTTATCTCCATCGTAATATAAAAGCACATACCTGTCAATATGATAGGTCATGCTGATATCCTTCTCCTAACTGAGTTCTGCTTTAAATGGATGGCAGAGGAGGCTTGAAAAAGAGAGAGCCATGGGAATTGGGGTTAGCTGTAAATAATTTGGTAAGAGATAAGATGCGGCTGTAGTCATAACTGTTGTGAGGCTTGTACTTGTGCCTATGTTGCCAAGAGCGCTACCCCATCTATCTGTAAATTTACCAAATATGCCGCCGGCAATAGAACCAACAAGACAAAACCCAAGTTGATGTTGTACAGACAAGAGATCGCCTGTGTAGATGATATTGATAGTGTTGGTAAGGCTTAATGCTAGGCCCGCACCGCCCACAATACCGGCTGAAGTTCGTGCTACTTTTTTTAGCGATGGATTATCACTTTCTTCAACCTTGTCAATGAGCCTTCCCATTAACGCGCCAGTACTACTTGCAAAAATAGTTGAACCCATAGTGACCAAGCCACCTTTCCAGTCATTGGGTGTAATAAGGGCGTTGGCACCCAGACTTAAAATCGCTGCAGCTCCACCTGATATAACCGCACCTGCAGCTGTAGCCTTCTTTGAACGATCTGCCCCAAGGCCGTATTCTACAATTTGACGATTCGGCTGTATTGCTGACATAAAAAAGCTCCATTAAAAAAGTCGAGCCAGCAGTATACACGCCCTCACACAAAGATGTCGACAGTAATCGTGGCCAGATCTGCCACGATTTCTAGATTATCTATAGCTGGTTTGTAAGGTTGTCCAAAGTGTTATTGCTTGTTCAATGTTGCCGTTTGATCTTGTGAGAAATTCTGTGGCAGCAGTTGAGAGGGTATTATCAGCATTGTGCTCAGCACTAACTGTATACTGAAATTGCTCCTTAAAAGGTTCGAGTTCCTCGAATTTTTTCAGAAATTTACCATCTTTGAAGGTTTTTACTTCCTTTCCATCTACATAGCGAGAAGCATTAGAAAGAGCCCAGAAAGTGATGACATTAAAGCGATGTTCAAATATCACCCAAGATCTAGCATGCTGATGCATCTCATATTGAGATTTAAGCCTTGATGCCAGTTCTACATATTCATCTATACGACTAATACCTTCAGCACGCAAGGTAGGATAACGTTCTATTTTTTTAGAAAGGAGAAGAAGGTCAAGGGCCGCAACAGTCTGCAGAGCGGCCATAGCCGCTTTTAGCGCTGAATCATGTTGCAGTGTCGCTCTACCTTTTTGTTCTGGATCAAGTATTGAGACATATTGACGTGGGTCTCTATTTAAAATTTGTTCACAAGAAGTAAATACACGAGACCTAGCCGTTAAGACTTTTTCACAAGCAAGATTAAATTGCGTAAAATCTCGATTTTCAGTGCGAGTAAATGTTCTAAACGCCGTAACAGAGCTTAAGATATCTGTCCGTACCTCAAGTAGATTTTGTTCTGTAAACGCATCACGAACTATATTTTCTACGCGGTGTGCAAACTCAGAAGAAAGTATTGCAAGAAATCTCTCTAGTGTTTGCTCTTGAGAGCCAAGTCTTCCAAGGAGATTTCCTAAAATCCCAACAACGGGTCCAACAAGAAATGTCATACTATATATTCTCCTTAATTTGGGGGTGCACGAAATGCAGGTCCAAGATTTGGGTTTAATGATGGTAGATGAGATCCTGTATCTTGAGGAAAGGACAAAGTGGGGAAATGTCCATACATGTCCAAGCTCGAAGGTGCTGTTTCAGTAACTGTAAAAATACCCCTAACAATAGTTGTTACAACGCCTGCACACCAAATTGGATTTGCACATCCTACAAAAGTAGTAGCTACCTTTATGCTGGATTTTACAACATAATCCGTCACAGTAGAAGCTGCTACTTCAGCGCTAGCCACTTGAAAGCCTTTTTCTTCAACGGAATTCATAAATTTAGCAGTTTTTACAGCGGCACCTACAACTATTCCAGCGCGCTTGATAAATTCTTTTGACTCTGCAGGCATCTGATCTTGCAGTAATGTACCGGCTATTTTTATTGCTCGCGACTGGATTGCACTCTTTGCAAGCTTTTTCATCGTTTGTAAAGATGGGTCTCCAGGATGACTATGCCCGTGAACGTAATCATAAGTATGCGAGGATACATCATGTGCATTTGAATGGCCATCTACATGATGAGAAGAGTGCTCTGCATGTGATGCATGGCCATGGCTACTAGAATGCTGTGTATGATGATGAGCATTGTGGCTGGGGCTACTGTGGTTCTCGGCAGGTGTTAGTGCATTTTGAACAACATTTTTGAGAATCGCCGTTGCTACTTGCTGCACAAAAGTAATTACCATTCCTACAAATGGGTTTTTGGAGCTTTTTCCACCAATTTCAGTTACAGAATGACTTCTTAAAAAAGTGACTTCTTCTTCGCTCAATGGCCTCGTATTATATCCAAGCGACCAATTTTGTTGTATGCCTTGCTCATAACTATTTGCCAGAGCTGTTTGCATACTGTTACTAAGTGCAACACGATTGTGATTAACAGGTGCAGAGGCCTCAGGAAATGCAAGCCCAGAGCCTTGGCTAAAAGAGGTTTGCAGCGCAGCTAGAAGATCAGATTGTCCTGTCATGGATTCCTCCTTTGTAACTGTTTTTAAAGTATCAGGAATTTAATGTAGAAAACCACCACAATTTAAGTCTATTGCTTTTATGGTGAGTAGAGAGATATCGGGGTCAGACCTGGGGGGTTGATTTAAGTGCTTTTTCATGCCTAAAATGCGATGGCAAAATTGTTTTTTGAGCGGAGCTCTCTGGAGTGCTGCGATTCTTCGCAGCTCTTAATTGTACATACACTTAACGTCAAAAACTCCCAAGATTACACAACCCTCACAAATCGCTTTGAAGCTGATATTTGCCTTAAGGCTTTTGAAGTTAAGGCTTGTGTAAAATTAAGAGCTGCGAAGAATCGCAGCACTCCAGAGAGCTAACGCTCAAGGGCAAATTTTACATAAAACTCATTCCTTG
>JAJFUY010000155.1 GCA_021372185.1 Chlamydiales bacterium
CGCGGCAGCACAGCGCAACACATTTCCGTGCTCGACTATAAGATTCAAAAAGATACGGAAACGCTAGAACGGATAGAAAATCAGGTTTCCGTGCAGAAGAAACAGCTAGAGAACATATCTGAAAAACTGATGGTGGAGCGACAGGTCAGCAAAACCTTCCATGAGCTTGATGGTTTAGGGCGCAAGACCATATTGGGAAAAATTGAACTGCCCGAAAAAGATTACAGGGAGGTGATTGCGCTCGCAAAAGAAGGTGTCCAATCCCGTGGTAAGATAGCCAATTTGACACAAAAGCTGCGTGAGGCAAGAACCATGATCGACGGATTAAAACTGAGTTACAATAATCTTTATGAGCAGACAAAAGAGTTTTTCCGAGCGGCGAAACTTGCGCCACAACGCATTAAAGAAGTATTTGCAGAGATTTTTACAAAAGACCGCGAGGAACGGGAGCAGAACCGCACATTACACAGCAGTGTGAAAAAGCGTAGAGAGCGTGAACGCTGATGTTGGACAAGTCAAAAGACAAGCACAGTGAAAAAAGGAGTTTTATGAAAGGGCACTTTATCGATATAAAAACAAAAATTAGTTATACGCAACACGGCAATTATTTTCTGCCGGATGTGACATTGTCGCCACAAAAGGAAGTACAACTCAATCGTTTCGGCCGGGCGCGATTGCGCTATCTTAAAGAGCATGCACACGGAATTTATAACAGCCTACTCCTGTCATGCACACTATATGAGCACCTTGCTGATGTTCAGGGCAAAGCGCAGGCTCGGTATGATGAGATTGTTGAACGTATGAAAGCAGCACAGGGTGTTACCAAAAAGCTTAAAACCCGTAATCAGACAGCATGGGTGGGTAAGATGAATAATATTAGTAGCTGCGCGGAGGAGATGGTGTTAATAGAGATAGTATGTTGCTGACGGACTGTGAGCGGTAATCTAGTTCTAATTGGCACAGTTTCCTTATAGTAGATGAAAACTGTGCCTTTTTAGGTTTGTTGTCCAATACTGTCTAATTAAATCCCTTAAAATACTTTACTTGTTGGAATGTTTTTGATATATTTCTAATAATAAAGTGTACTTTCTGGAGGGACCGTATGCAAAGCGAACTGTATACTGTTGCGCAGGCAGCCAAATACCTACAGGTATGCGATAAGACAATCAGGCGTTTAATTGGCGGCAAAATATTAAAAGCGTCAAAGGTGGGAAAGAGTTGGCGCATAAACGAGGCCGATATTATAGACTATCTAAATTCACAAACGAATTTTAAAAATGCCAAGGAATCGATTTAACTTTAGCTATGGCTTAATTGCAAGGACCTTCATGGGGAGAGAAATTCATGATAAAAGATATCGCAAAGAGGCAGCTTGCTGAGCTAATCAGCCGATATAGATCAGAAACAGCTAAAACAAATCGTAATGAGATTACTGAAGAGACGATTCGTACTTGGCTTAATGAATTCCTGTATATTTTTGGTTGGAATGTTCAAAACACCAACCATGTTCTACAAGAGCATATCCTTAAAGGGGAAGAAAGAGCAAGGCTTGATGAAATTAGCTCCCCTCATAAAAGGCCAGATTATATTTTGAGAAATGGTATTAACATAAAAACTTTTCTTGACGCTAAAGCTTTAAGCGTCAACATATTTAGTGATAGAAGTGCGGCATACCAAATCCGTTGCTATGGCTGGTCAGCGCAATCGCCATGTGCTTTTCTTTCAAACTTTGAACAGTTTGTAATTTTTGATACTCGCTACGTTCCAAACCCGGCGTGGAGTGCGGGCATTGGAGCAATACAGTTTAGTATTGATAACTACATCGAGGATTTTGATGTCCTTTATGACCACCTTTGTCGGCATAATATATGGAACAACCATCTTAATACGTTATATGGAACAACAGCAATAGAGGGTACAAATAAGCTTAATGTAG
>JAJFUY010000160.1 GCA_021372185.1 Chlamydiales bacterium
GATTCAATCGCGTGATTCAATCGACCTCAGCCGGGCTCTGATGTTTTTTACCTATCCCCACCGTTCCCTTCGGTCACGGTGGGCTTCGTTCAGTCGTCCGGGCGGACTCTAAAACAAAAGGTCATCTTGCATCATCTAAAACAGTCACCACGGACAGCTCGAGCTACATAAGGTTTTACACAGCTGGAGCCACAACTGGTTGCGGAGCAAAGGCGTTGCTGTCCAGAGCCACGCCCATGGCGTGCATGCCACAGTCAACGTACAAAACTACACCAGTTACAGCAGAGGCCATTGGAGACACTAAGAACGCAGCAGAGTTTGCTACTTCTTGTGGCTCAATAGGGCGCTGTAGGGGTGAGTTGATTGCTGTATACTCAATCATACGCTGAATAAAGCCAATGGCTTTTGCCGCACGGCTGCCATAGGGGCCAGCAGAAATTGCGTTCACACGGATGCCATAGCGGCGTCCTGCTTCATAGGCAAGCGTCTTTGTATCACTTTCAAGAGCCGCTTTAGCAGAGCTCATACCACCGCCGTAGCCTGGTATTACAATCTCAGATGCTATGTAGGTTAATGATAGAGCAGAACCGCCCTTATTCATAACAGGTGCAAAGTGTGCAAGTAGGCTTACAAATGAGTACGAAGATGAACTCATGGCAGCTAAATAGCCTTTACGGCTAGTTTCTAGAAGTGATTTTTGCACTTCTGGGGCGTTAGCTAGAGAGTGAATAAGAATATCAATATGCCCAAAATCTTTTCTTACAGATTCTGCCACTTCGGCAATCGTGTAGCCGCTAGCTTCTTTGTAGCGCTTATTTTCGCGGATTTCTTCTGGGATATCATCTGGTGTATCAAATGTCGCATCAAGCGGATATACCTTAGCAAAGGTAAGCATAGAACCATCTGACAACTTACGAGACTCATCAAACTTGCCAGCTGCAAGGCTTTGAGTAAATATTTTCATCATTGGCGTCCATGTACCAACAATAATTTCAGCACCAGCCTCAGCTAATGCCTTAGCAATTGCCCAGCCAAATCCAACATCATCACCCACGCCTGCAATAAAAGCGCGTTTACCACGAAGATCAAGTGAAAGCATATAAATACTCCTTTTTTGACAATAATCATACCTGTAACAGCCTATAAACTCAATTTATATGAGTAAGGCTCACTTTTATGACTGTAGGGGTAGTGCCACGAAGGGCACGTAAGAAAATTTGAGCATCAATAGCTGTGTAGCGCTCTTGACAGTGCCCTGAGCGATTGCCTTTTACGATATGGCCCACAAATTCGCCATCGCCAGATATGCGCGTAAAAGTAAGTGCTAATTTCTTTTTGCCAAGGGTGATCTCAAGCGGCTCATGAATTTGAAAGCATGTAGCTTTAAGACCCGATACAAGCACACTATTTTGCGGATGATCGTTATAAGAAATCACTAAAGCACGAGCGCGCTCTTTATCTTCTAAAAATACTTCAGGCGCTATTTCAAATACTAATTCGTCGGTGCTATAGCCAAATGGTGACTGAATACAGAGCGAATGTGGTCCTGTAACCATGTAGTAGGGAAAAAAACCAGGCATTAACTCTCGTGTTTGGCTACCAAGAAGAGTCGACACGCCATACTCTTCTTTTAAAGCAACAGACCAGCTAAAATGAGTATTTGATGCTGAAAACTCTAGAGGGTAGTCAATTTTTTCTAAGGCATTATCTTCAGTCAGAAGTGCTATATAGAGTGGATAGGACGGTAGTTTTTCAAGTGAACCTGCAAATAAGGCCATGGCGGCTTGTAGATTTGGATGCTGGTAGCCAAGCTTGTAAGCTGGGCCTACAAACTGTTTAGAGGGCTCATGCCATGTGCGAGAAAGATACTGCCACATAGGCTTCCATGCATCTGTTGGACGCAGCTGATAGGCGGCAATGAGCTCTGCAATAGCACTAGGATCGCCCCATGTGCGTAAATCCGATGTATCACTAAGATCTGGCATAGCAATCGCTTCATCAAAATATGAGGCACATACTGCTAGCTTGCATTTGGCCCAAAAAGGAAATTTTACATCGTTATGCACACTCAGCAAAAACTGCATAAGCTTTTGCATAGAATCTTGAAGACGTTTGTTTAATTCTGCGCCCAGCACCAAAGAAAACTCTTTATTAATCCATATCTGAACGACAAGAACGCGAAGCGCCTGCAGATGGTCGCTACAGTGTGGGTAATCGCTCAGTAGCATTGGATAGTTACCAACAGATGGCACTTCATCAAAAGTCTGTTGAAAGTAGAGCAAACGCTCTAAGAGTTTTTTGGCCTCAAGGACATTTTCATGCATCTTTGAGCGAAAAAGCGCCAAACAAAACAAAAAGTTGTCATAAATTGCGATCTTTTCGCCCTCAGCAATAAAGCCAGAGGTTGATTGCTGCTTTCTTGCAGCATGGAGGCATTTTTCGTGGAGTAATCTTAGGGCATCGTTTTTCATATCAAAAACTATACCGGCAGTAGCCCTAAATCTCAATCTTGATCTTGATCTTATTCTTATTCTTATTCTTTTTTTGTTTTAGGAAATTTGAAAAGAAAAAGACAAGAGACAAGAATAAGAATAAGATCAAGATCAAGATTGAGATTAAATTTTACTAATCGCCTGTTTGAGGCCCTGAATGATGCCATTATCCTTAGCATGCGGTGCAATTATATCTGCCATCTTGAGCACCTCTCCTGGGGCAGAGGCCATCACCACCGCAATGTCAGCTTTGTCCAGCATAGAAATATCGTTGTAGTCATCGCCACAGGCTATTACCTTATCAATTTTGCCGGCGTGCTG
>JAJFUY010000184.1 GCA_021372185.1 Chlamydiales bacterium
ATTTCTGTGTCAGAAATACTTTTTGCAGTGAGTGCTCGAAAAGATGCTGGAGTATAGATTTTTTTCTCCTCTGGTGTAACCTGATCATAAAGTGGAATAAGCTTTTCTAGCTCCTTAAGAGGCATCTTTTGAAGCCTGTGGAACTGTTCCATAGTCCATGCAACACTTGGTGACTTAGTTTTCATCAAATCGCGATATGCTTGGCTGTTGGCTATTTGAAAGAGAATCGATTCCTGCTCATCGACAGAATGCCTTCCGAAGTCCATGAGGGTAAAGTCATCTATACCTTTTTTTACTTCTGAGGCGAGGCTATTAAATTTTGCGATAATAGCTGCAGGGTCTAAACGCTCATAAGGCTCAAGACCTATCGTGCGCTCTACCAGATCTTGAATGCGGATCTGTTTTGCAGAATCGAGCAGTTCAAAGAAGGTTGGACTTATTAAAAGTCTTTCATCAGTTCCCAGTCTGTCATAGGCTTTAATCACACGTCTAGCAATTTCTTTGTGTACTTCTACGTCAGTCTGTTTGGGAAGATCTTTATGCTTGAGTATATACTCCTTATCGGTACCAGAAATGTTTCTACTTGCGATAGCAATTTCAATAAGATGGTTTTTTTCGTTAAGGGAAAGGCTGTGAAAGTTTTGGATTCTTGTGTCATTTACACTGGGTCTTAGGTAGTTTATGGCATATTGACAAGCTTGGCTTAAGTTTTTGCATTTTTCTTCTAAGGTGCGACCTGTTGAATCAAGAGCATCATAATATTTTGCTGCAATGTTGTAACAGATGCTTTGGCCGCCACGAACGGCGTAACTAGAGGCATTTTTGATCATAGGAAGGACTGCATAGCGCAAAAGTATTGGAAGCATTCTGTAGCTTCCAGAAGCGAGGCCAAGAACCGTTCCTATGGCACTTACAGTCGCAAGAGAAGACTGTTGTCCGAGTTTCCCCGCAGCACCAGCTGCTTGTGAAAGATCCTTCTGCAATAAGCCAAAGCTGGAAGCCAGTGCGCTTGATGCAAAACTGGATGACTGCGCATTTTTAAGTTCGACATCGAGCAGTTTTTGGCTTCTATCGCCTATAGTCGCGACTGTCATTGCCACATTGCCAATTGTTTCTCCTGGCTTCACAAGATATTTCATGAATTTCTCAAGCAGATCTTTTGTGTCAGGGGACTCGGCAATTTTTCCTACCGCTTTTGCATACCAGTTGCTTACCAGTTCTCTATAGGCCTCTATTGCAAGAAGGGCTGTGTTTTTTAAGGCATCTTTTTCAGCTTTATCGCCATAGTGTTTGCTAATGGCTGTGAGTATATTTAGCACATCTGGGGGAATTTCCTGCTGATAGCCTAAGAGTTTACCAAGGGCAAATGTGGCCCGAGACAAGTTTTCAGATGTTTCTTTTGCTGTATGAGAGAGGACAGCACCAATTCTGCCGGCTTCATTAGTCAGTGTATCGGGAAGGCCTGTAGCAAGTAAGGTCTTTTTGGCAAGACCACCTACAGCTTCTACTCGCGTGCCTGCAATGGTATTGGCGTACAGATAGGTAAAGAGGCTATATACTTTTTCTTTTGCCTGTGCGCCAATATTGCTGGCAGATACAAGAAAACCTGCTGTCTGTTCTTGGACATGGGCTGCTTCTTCAGGAGTAAACACGGGAAGAGCGAGTTTTCCATGCTGCAACGTATCTACAACGCTTTTATAAAATTCTGAACTTTCTGGCGGAAGGTTGTAGTCCTTTGCCATGGTCTGCCAGAATCCGGGTTTGCTGATAACATCATAAATTTCTGGATTGCAAGTAAATACCTCTTTTCCTCCTGGAGCACATGCGCAGATTCTATCGAGTGTGGCTTGGAAGGTGTTGTATAAAGAGGTAAGTTCTTTAGCATCAATTGTTTGGTTGCCATAAATATCCTTAAGTGTTTGCATGCCTGCTTTGTATTCTTCTACAACTTTGATATTTTCATGGAGCCAGCGAAATGGAGTGCTAATAGTCTGAAGAGCAGGAGGTATTGAACGTACAAAAGTCCAAAAGAGGCTGTATGCAGCAGATGGAAAGAGCCTTAGCATCTCTTCAGCAGCATCTACTGGGATACCGCATTCTCCAAGCTTTGATATGAGAAAACCCGGGGCGAATGGCAGCAATAGGGCAAGTTCTGTAACTGTTGTTGCGCGGGCGATATGATTGGAGAGCCAGTTTTCAAAAGATCCGCAGCCAAGAGAGCCTCGTAGATAGCATTTTTCTCCTTCCATTACCATGAGCTTTTTAGGTAGATACTCTCTTAAAGATGACCCTTTAGGCAGTTCGATGCCATGAGGGCTTAGTATGTAGCCAATGATTGACGGTGCAACAAGGGTTGCAGCGCCTGGAAGAGCGCCAAAAATTAGGCCTGGAATAAAGTATGGAAGTATGCGAGCCGCAGGGCTCACACATTCGCCAATGGTGCTTCCTGTCCCAACCCAAAGGCCAATTTTTTCATCTATTTTAGTTGCATCAATAGGAGCGCCTGAGGGCAGTGTCAGCACGTTTGCCTCTACAGCATACAGCTCTGGTGGGGGACTATTTGCTACAAGAGTTTTTTGTTCTTCCAGCCACTGTATGATTCCGTTGATCTCTAGTAGTTCTTCAGTTGATTTTGCAGGAATTTGACTTTTAAGCTTTTGGAGTTCTGTATCGATTTCTCCGCAAACAATAACGCTTTGAGTCTTTGCAGTAATTTTGGCAAGGATAGCAAGGTTTTCATTGCCTTTATAGTGCCTATCAAAGAGTGCGAGAAGCGAATTGATGTATTGATTTTCTGTAAGAAGCTGTGGATTTTGCTGCAATTTTTGTATAATTTTCTTTTCAGCTTTAGTTGTGGCTCTTTGTGAAACTATCATAAAGAGCAGTTGCTGACTTTCTTGAGGTAGCTCTCTAAATTGTTCACTACTTAAGTGAAATGCCAGTCTTCTGGCATCTTGAGAGAGGTTATTAAACTTTTCTACAATCTTTTTTTCAAGTTTTTCTTTTAAATCAGGATCAGTTTGTGCAAGACGTGTTAAATCGCCACGTTTAGAGAGATTTCGAAATTCTGGTCGTAAAAAGAATTCTCGCTCTTCGGGTGTTAAGGAGGCTTTATCAAACACTACAGCAAGTGTTTTTAATTTATACAGCTCATCAAAATTTTTAAAGAGCTCTAAAGTGAGTTGACCGCTTTCTTCAAAGCTTTCTAGATCTCGTACTTGAATAGAAGAAGGCGTTTCATATCTGTGCCACCAGTTTGTTAAGAATGAGTGAAATCTATCGCTTACATTCAGCATTCTTTGTTGAGGTGCTTCAGGATTTGTCCAGAGTTCAAAAGATTTATTCTTTACGAAGGTAGTAAGTGAGCCTGCCACTTTTGCTCCAAGGCTTGCGATCCAAAAAGCGCCTGGAGTAAGTTTTGCGGCAAATGAGATAAAGTAGGAATTGATTTTTCCCACAACTTCCATGTTTTGGTTACTTGCTTGGCGTGCTAAAGAATCTACAGTGGAATAGCCTTCCAATACAGAAGATGCGACCTCTGCTGCGCCCGCTGCAAAAGGTATGCCAGAAACCAGAACTTTAATGCCCCTGGCTCCATAGTTCCCATAAGCTATTGTTTGCTGTACGGTCTGTCCCTCTAAATCAGAATGGGTTCTAGCATACTCTAACTCAGTCGTAACCATTTCTCTGGCTGCAGGTTCAAGTGCCTGAATGGAGGCAAGGACCGCTCCACTTTCTAGGAGATAGCCTGGAATTTGGATTGCCTTATCTATAACATAGGCAGTTCCATAGGCGGTACCTGCCAAAATAGCGGTAATATCTTTATGTGCAGCTACAGAGGTGGCCCTCACTCCTCCCCATAAAATATAGCCGATCGCAGAAACAAATTTTACGGACATATTTTTGAGTTGCCTATAACGTATAGGCGTATCTGGAGAAAATTCAACTGGTCGGTCGCTTGGGTGTACAGGTTTTGCCTCTGGGGGGATATTCATGGTTTCACCTCATAAATTGCGTTATAATAAATTTTAATATTTAATTAAATGGAAGGTTTGTTTGTAAAGGTTTTATTTGACATTTTTTTTGAGGAGGGTGGTATTTTTAGAAATAAGAGACCTAAACAACAAAAAAGGAGTTATTCCATGACAATAGATAGAAGCCAACCATCTAGCGGAGCCCCTGTTCCAATTACAGAGGCTGAAAAGAAAGAAATTAAACAAATCGATGAAAAAATGAAGGCTCTTTCACAACAGATGCAACAGATTAAGTCATCGAAGGGCGGGTATGACCTTCGATCAAAAGGTCCTCAAATGCAGATTCTTCACGATGAGATGGATAAGCTGTCAGCGGCTCGGCAAAAGATCACTAAGAAATAGGTAATTTAACCTAAAACAAATCAATGAATTAGACCTCTTGCGTAATTAAGGCTCGGCGAATTTTTGAGTGATTTTGCTAAGATTTTTGTTTTCACATAAACCCACATACTCTTACGAGTAGCGGGTTTATGTGAAAATAAAAAGATTAGTAAAAGTGCCAAAAAGTCGCCAGCCTTAATTACGCAAGAGGTCTATTATTTAAAAAGTGTAGTTTGGCTTTCCTACTTAGGGGGCCAAGCAGTGCTTTTCCATAAGTTATCACTATTAGGCTAGATCTCCTATGCACTACCTTGCCATTGTGAGCATGTTTTAATTAGTACAGTCTCATTCATTGGCTATCAGATAAAAAATCTGCAAAGTCGATGATGTGGGAGAAAAATTCTGCTTCTGTGACTTGATCTGACACGTCACCTACGTGAATTAAAACAGGCATTATAGAAAAATGTTTTGGCGTCTTAAGACGCTTTATCTTTTCTTTCACTTCATCTGTGATCGAGCTTTTAATACTATCTCGGGAGAATTTTATCTCGAAGAGATACAAGACGTTGTATTTCGTCTGGATTAGGTAGTCGATCTGGCAGCCCTCTTGGGTTTCGGTGCTTTTTTGAAAAAATGGATTAGCAAAAACTATATCATCGGGTTTAATATTGAGCTTCTGCCATAAAATCTTGCAGTTATTTACTACTAAGTTTTCAAATTGCAAGCCCATGATTGTGTCCCAGGCAGGGGGCTTTGTGATCACACCCTGTTCAATTTTTTCTTTGTTAGGTTTAACATATTTTAGATAAAATCGGGTGTAATTGTCTCGTAATCTATAATAGGAGAGTTTGGAGACGGTACCGTCCTTAAGATTCCATGTTGAGTCTTGCGCAATAAAACCTGTTATCTTTAGTGTGTGAAGGTACTTGCTTACCGTCCCGCCTTTCTTCATTTGAATGGCTTCACAAATGTCTTCCATATTAGCTTTTCCAGCGGCAAGCCGTTCAAGTATTTTTCTGTAGACCTCACCCTTTTTTGCAAATAGATCATTAAAAATCTTTTCAAATTCACTGAAGAGCATACCTTCTTTCTCGAAGCAGAGTCTCTGTATATTTTCATCGGATGATACAGTGGGATCGATCTCTTCTAGGTAGCGGGGTATACCTCCTGTAACTGAAAGAAGTTTGAACTTTTCGTATGAAGAGACCCTCGATTCCTGTTTTCTCCAAAAATGACTACATTGATTGAGAGGTAGCTCCTGAAGTGTTAAATCGAGTGAAATTCTGCCTACAAAGGCTGTGCTTGAGAGGATATTTTTTTCAATCCATGCAGACATTGAACCACTTAAGATCATGACTAGTTTAGGGTTGCGCTTAAAATACTGATCCCAACTAGTCTTTAATTTTCCCAAAAATGTTGGATCTTTTGATCCTATCCAGTTAATTTCATCAAGAATTATAACGATCTGTCCCTTTTTGGTCTCTTCGGCTAAATGCCATAATATGTCGCTCCAATCGGAAAGATCTTGAAGGCCAGGTATTTTGAAGTAATGCTGCATCTGAGAGGTGAAATTTTTACGCTGCATTTTAGCTGTGACTTTAGCTTCTGGGGCAAGACCAATGAAGGTAAAGGTCTTATGAGACTTTCCAAATTCTTCTGCTAATCGGCTTTTGCCTACACGTCTTCTGCCTTTAATAACCGCAAGACTTGCTGTGGACTTTTTTAAGAGGCGGTTAAGCTGTTCAAGCTCTTTTTGTCTTCCAAAAAATGGATTCATAACAAGGATCCTTCATCTATACCTCCATTATACATAAAAAATGTCACCAAATCAAGAAAAATGAATTTGGTGACAAAACTATGAGTGATTAAAATTGTCACCAAATCGTGTTTTCGTGATTTGGTGACAAAATTTGCAAGTGGCAGAAAAAGGAGTGGTAAAACTCTCTAATTTCAGTTACTATCTTGCCCTCTATCAATTTTACGGAGCAAGAGTATGAGCCAAACACAGCAAACCCAGACGGCGATTAAACCTACGCGCGCTGAAGACTATGCAGAATGGTACCAGCAGGTGATAAAAGCGGCAGATTTAGCTGAAAATTCAGCAGTTCGCGGCTGTATGGTTATTAAGCCTTGGGGCTTGAGTATTTGGGAGTTTATTCGTGATGCGCTAGATAAACGGATCAAAGAAACTGGTCACCAAAATGCCTACTTTCCGCTCTTTATCCCCTTAAGTTTTTTAGAAAAAGAAGCCAAGCACGTGCAGGGCTTTGCTAAAGAGTGTGCTGTTGTTACTCACCACCGTTTAGAAGAAAAAGATGGCAAACTTGTTCCTGCAGCTCCTCTTGAAGAGCCGTTAGTTGTTCGTCCAACATCAGAAACGATTATTGGCGATGCCTTTTCTCGTTGGGTAAAGTCATGGCGTGATTTACCGCTGTTGATTAACCAGTGGGCAAACGTTGTACGTTGGGAGCTAAGACCGCGCTTATTTATGCGCACGGCAGAATTTTTATGGCAAGAAGGCCACACTGTGCATGCTAATGAACAAGAAGCACGTGTTGAAACTGAAAAGATGCTAGAAGTATACCGCGAGATTGTTGAAGAGCATTTGGCAATACCGGTAATACTGGGCGAAAAAAGTGAAGGGGAGCGCTTTCCTGGCGCCGTTAACACCTATTGCATAGAAGCAATGATGCAGGATAGAAAGGCGCTTCAAGGTGCCACTTCCCACTATCTTGGTCAAAACTTTTCTAAAGCGTTTAATATCCAATTTGATACCAAAGATGGTGGACTTGATCATGGCTATACTACCTCTTGGGGTATCACCACACGTCTTATTGGTGCACTTATTATGACGCACTCAGATGACGATGGCCTACGCCTTCCTCCTCGTATAGCGCCGCATCATATTGTGATTATTCCTATTTTGAATAAGCCAGAGCGTGCAGATGAAGTATTAGCCTATGCCGAAAAGCTTAAAAAAGATTTAGCAAATCATGCCTATGCTGGCCGCCCAATTACCTGTCACATAGATAAACGAGATTTAAGAGGCGGAGAAAAAAGCTGGGAGTGGATTAAAAAGGGTGTCCCATTACGCATTGAAGTAGGCCCACGAGATGTGGATAGCCAATCATGTATGCTTGCACGCCGCGATATGGCTCCATCGCAAAAAGCAGCCTATGCCACAAGCGATTTAGGCCCACAAATAGTAAGTATGCTCGATGAGATGCAACAAGGCTATTTTAATCAGGCGCTTGAGCATCAGAAAGCTCATACACGCACTGACATTACAACCTTTGACCAATTAAAAGCCTTTTTTACCCCAAAAAATGCCGACAAGCCAGAAATTCATGGCGGGTTTGTATTAGCAAAATGGTGTGGAGATGCCGCAACAGAAGAGCAACTAGGAGAGCTAAAAATCTCCATCCGCTGCCTCCCCCTAAAACAATCAGGCACAGAAGGAAAGTGCATCATCACAGGGCGGCCTGCCACATTAGATGCCATCTTTGCTAAATCTTATTAAGCTCCATAAAGGCTCTGGCCTGAGGAGTGACGAGAACGATACAGCGAGAAAAGCTGCCGGAAATAATTGTAGGCATTGGGTTTTTGTTCGCTAAAGAGGCTTTGATAAAAAAAAGAGTATCGGCAGCGATGCTGCCAATACTCTGGAAATTATTGAACTAAGTAGGGATTGATCTACTTATTCTTTTGCTTTAGCTACTATTTGTTGAATTTGAAGTTTAGCTTTAGTATTATTCAAGTCTTTCAAGACACCTAAAGGATTGTTTAAAAATGTGTCTTGATCTTTTGCTTTTCCACCAGCAATGTTTGCTATTAGTGCTTTGGCTTTATCTGGACTTTCCAATGCACCTGCAACAATTGCTTGCATCTCAGGCGTTTCTTCTGTAAGTTGTACAACTCGTTTTTCAACCTTTTCTTGGTCGAATTTAAATTGTTTAATTTCATCGACTGAAGCAGGTTTTACTTTAGCTACACCTTCGCCTTCTTTTGTATCTTTTAGAACGATTGCTTGAATCTCTTCGGATGTTTTTGGATTAGTCTTTAATATTTTAGAAATTTGGGTTTTTAATACATTAAGTTGAGTACCGCTAAGAGTGATTTTTTCATCATCCTTCTTTTCCCCTATAATTTCTTTCTGAACCTTTGAGTCAATTTTTATACCCTCTTTAGATAGGTCGGTAAATAATTTTTTCACATCTTTAACAGATGCTGTCATATCTGCTGCGTGTGACACAATTTTAGTAGCTGTGCCAGTACCGGAAAATGTAGGGTTTCTACCCAAAAAAGCATCGTAACTTTTTTTATTTACCACTACAGTTTTTCCACCCTCTCCTTGCACTGTTATACCAACACCAAAAAATTTGGCCAGTACTCCAAAAGTTTTATAACATCTTACACCCTTTTGATGGGTTCTTTCAGATTGACCTTTATCTTGCTGAACTAAAATTCTATTTGATGCTATTTTGTCTACCATATTCTGATCTCCATAATTGTAATATCTAATATACGTTTTTTCTCTACCCATAAGGGAAGGAATAAACATTTGCTACATAATTTAGATTTAACATATCCATAATTTTAGTAAAAGATATTTTTAATAATAGAAAAGTATACCCTATTCCTTGGATTGACTTACTCGCTTGCATTTATTGTTTTAATTATATAGTGTCAAAAATTAGGTAAAAACGGAGTGTATATGACTATCGGTGGCAACAAAGAATTTAGTATGGACAACCTGAAGATGGCATATGAATTTTGCCAGTCTTTTGAACAAAATAAGGCTGCTGTCGGTACTGGACCCAATACCAAATTTACCAACCTTTTCCTGGTTCACGTTGGGAATAAACTGGAGTTTGTCCAAAAATACAGCTTTCGCGGCGTTTACATGCGCGTGATTTCATTTTTTAAAGGCAAATCAGATGCTACCTTTAATATTAATGAAAACCTCAAGCTAGCAAACAAAATCTTTCAAGACACAATCAGTAAGCTCCCCTTGGATGATATTAACCAGCTCGATGCCATTGCAACCAAGCTCGGAATAACAACTAACCAACCCCATCCAGGCCAGGTGCTAAAAGATAGTGTTACTGAACTTAAAACATATCTCCAGCAGCTTCAGGGGCGTGTTGAGGCCTCTCGTTTAAAAATGGATAGGTCTTTGCCAAAAGATAAAAATGCCGTTAGCATCCCGCTCGAGAGAAATACCCATAAATTCCCCCTTTATGCAAAACCTGTATCTAGTGTGTACGCAGCTTACGGGCCTCAGTATCGTGCGGCTCATGCCGCCGTATATGCTGCTGTACAAACAGCTACTCAATCAGTAGGTTTAAATAATGATGAACTAAATGCAGTTGTTGATTGCATCATCTCATCCGGAAACGAGACTGCGATTGTAGATAACCTTAAAAACAATATACTTGATTCTATGCTCTTTGCAGTGCGCAGAACCCTAAATACTGTGCTTCCAAAGGAAAGCCTTGAGGTTATTCGACAGGTGCTTGCTAAACTTGCTCCTTTAAACAAACCAAGCGATGCAGTAAGTGCACTTTTTGTAGCGGAAAAATTTCCTGCTTTTTTGGGAAGCAGCTTCAGCCGTGGCTCTGATAAGATGGAATTTGGTTCAATCAAAACTGCCCTGACAGACTATTTAGCAGCCAATCCCAATCAAGACCTGGCAAAACTTGTATCAACCTCTATAGATTTATCCCAAGTTAATTCAGCAGTAACGCTGCAAGCTAGCCTGCAAGAGGTGCTAGCGACAAATAATAGATGCCTTCTCCTGGGTGGTTATGAAGGCCAGCCAATGGTCTTTGTTGTCGAGCCACAAGACAATGGTGCCTATACACTCAAAATCTTTACTCAAGAACCTGCCTTAAATCATCAAGAACTAAAAAGTAGTGCTGACAAAAATAAAGGGTATCTTGAGATTCCTAATATCCCTGAGAGCCTTTTGTTTAAACAATCAGGCGTAGGAGCTTCTATCAAGAACGCTTTTGCCTATGCAGGAATTGGCAAAGGGGCTAAACCAACCCTACTTGAGGCCTTTGTAGCTCTTCGATCCCCAATCATAGAAAATCCAGAGGTGTACTTTGCAGAAAATGTTCTTAAACAATGCCCGCAGCCAGTAGATGGCGACGGCTTTAACCACCATCTTTTACGTCCTGAAATGCCCGGAACTTCGGCCTCGCGTGCATTTGTGGCAGCACTTTCAAGCACCATAAAAGACCAAACAGAAGCCAGAGGAATGCGCACGCAGTTTGACGTACACCTTCTAGAGCGATTTGAACATGATCTTTCAGCCCTTGCAGGAAAAAATATTGCTGTTGAAGACTATACGAGAATTCGAGCTTTGGCAAACAATATAAAATTTGCCTTTACGGAGTGCAAAGAACGCCTAAAAGGCTTTGATGGAGCCTTACATACACTTGCCCTTCATGCAGACTTAGCTGACAGGCTAGAACAAAAGCTTACAGAATGCCAAAAACGCATGTATTCAATGGATCTTGCAACAAAAATAACTGTCGCAGACAAACCCTTAAGCCTTATACCGAAAGCTTGGAAACCAGCGCCAACTGTTGACACAATTGATACCACAAATACCAAAACTAAACGATCTGCTCCAGAGCCAATGGGAAAGCAAGAGCAAGTTACGCTCAATGCAATTAAAAATCTGTCAGCTTCTCAGGCCTTAGAGCAACTAGCTAAGTTAGATCAAACTTCCGAATTCTACCTTTACATCACTGGCTGCTTCTTTAAGAAATTTGGCTCTATTAAAGCACTGCGTGACAGTAACTTTACGAAGCCTCAAGACGCCCTGCAGCAAGTTAAAGTAATGGTTAACGCCCTTGCAAGCAAATGCAACGCAGAAACCCAAGAAGGATCAAGTGCGGAGCTTTTTGGCTCGTTTCTTGCAGCAACGTATATGCTGGAAGGTATTTTGCAGAAACTTGACCCAAAAAAAACGGCTATACCACAAAATTTTTCTTCGGTCCTTGCCTCAGGTGCTATCTACAAGCAAGTAGAGAGTGTTCGCACATCAGATCCATTTTGGGCGGCAAGCTTTAGAGAGATTCTCCAAATCCGGGAACATTTAGTTGAAAGTGAAATAGCACTCACAGAGCAGTTTGAGCAAGCAAAGCGCGACGGTAATATAAAGCTAATCGCAAATTTACAAGAAAACCTCAAGCAAGTCCAAAATATCCTGTCAGGTCCTTTTACAGCCTCGCTTGAATCAAAAGAAATGCAACTTACCAAAGACTTTGCCGACAAAATCCAGGTGTGGATACGAGGTAAAGGCAAAGATTTTCCTGCGGCAGAAGCAATCCGCACGAGCATCACAGCAGATCGAAAAAAGCAAGAAGCACTCATCACAGCCGAAGTTACCCAAGAGATAAAAAATGTTGGCATCTGCGAAAAAGAAAAAACACGTCTTTTAAATGAACTAGAGCCGCTTCAGAATAAGCTGGAAGATGTCAAGACAAGAGGAAAAAAGCATGAGGCTCAGATTATAAAGCTAGGGGGCACTATAGCTCAGCAACTCCTTGTAAAGGCAAGAGAAGGTCTCAGTAAAGGGGCTCAGAAGCTTGTTGGTACAACAAGAACGGAAACAAGAGCAAAAAAGCAAGAGACTGAAGCATTAGAAAAGCAGAAAGCCGAGGAGATAAAAGCGCTAAATAAATCTTTAAGCACGGATAAAGCTGAAATTACTCGTTTAGAAGGTGAAATTGCTATCCTACAAAAACAAGTGGATCTGCAGGATGACATGATTGCCCACTCAATGTTAGGTATTAATGGCGGTAAGGTTGTTAGCTATAAAAAAGAAAAAGCAAGTTTCCAATCTCAGGTTGAAACATTAAGAACTCAGTTGGAAAATGAAATAGAAAAAGTTGAAGAACTCGCACAGCAAATTGCAGAAGGTACGAAACAAAAAATTGCTAAACGAGGAATAGATGCGCTTTATAAGTCCTTAACTACTGGCAATGAAGAAATTACCCGATTAAAGGGCGAAATTGATGCACTGAAAAAAACGCAAATCGAGCTACAGAATAAAGCGAATGCCGAAAATGCAAAACTCATGAATGACCCGCTCTCATGGCAATTAGGCGGCATCTCAAGAAATGTGCGCACCAACCCCGACTTTTGGCCTTGGGGTGTAGGTGAAACAGATACTACACCCGCACAATGGGGCGATGCTTGGGCTCCTTGGGAAAAAAAAGACAAGGTAGTTGGTAATCCAACTCCTACAGTAGATGCGCCGTGGGACAGCAAGCAGGTGGCTGCTTTTTTTGTAGCTAATCAATTAGATTTTTTTAAGAAAAAGCTTAATGGTGTAAGCGATCCACTTCCTGCAGAATTTCGCACATTTTTAGATGCTAACATACTCGGAAGGAACATTTTTTATAAGACTGACGGAGAGATGCCTGGTTCCATTCCAATTCAAATCGATGCAAACCTAAACCTGACAATAGGCGATATTGGAAATGCCAGATTTGATGAAAAAGGTGCACGGCCAGACTTTTACTTTGAAGAGCTTTCAAGTAACGATCTCAAAACAGTCTACACCCACGTCTACAGCGTGCCCTACAAAGATGATCCTGATCAAAAGGACGCCTCCCATTTACTAGAGCTTAACATCCCAAATATAGTAGGTCAGGGCATCACAAAGGCACTTCCAAGAGATTATAAAGCTCCCACAATAAGAGAGCGTGCGGGAAACGTAGCTTTAGCCGTTGGAAGCGGTATAGGTGCTGCCTTTGAGGCAGTGCGTCAAAAAGGAGTTGGGGGAGCGGCTCGTGCAGCCTGGCAGGGATTAAAGAGAATGGGTAGACGCAACGTTGCCCTAAAAGATGAACTCAGAGACCTCTGTCAACTACACTCAGCTAAAGGCATGCAGATAGATTCTACCATAAGCTACTTTCAGGAAAATCCCAAAAAACTGTTTTCGCAAGATTCGCGCCTTCTGTTACATGCACTACTTTTTGAATCTGATTTTCTGCTTACCGCCTTTCAAAATGAACGCACTCAAAGCCTCGTTGCAAATCGACTTCGCTCACTATTTACAGACGTAATAGGCAGCGCTGCGCGGATGAAAGACGAAAAAGACAATGCAAAAGAAGCCATAGACACCTACGCCAATATCATCTGGATTGCGGCCAATGTCCAAAACCACCTTAATCGCTTTCCACTGGCCGAAAAAACGCCTTCAATATTATCTGCTGAAGATATTTTTACGTTCACCAAAACGTTTGCTGAGCATAAGTATGAAGAGTATTGTCCCGTTGTTTTTGAGTCAGCAGTTGCAGCAAGCGGACTTCTTTTTGATGGTAAAACAGATACAGCCGAAGGAGAAAAACTCTTTGCCTGCGGTCTTTTAGCAAGGGTATTACAAAGAAAATACCCACTTGCCGAAAACAGCACGCCATGTGCGGCTAGAAATAGTGATGCCTTGCAGGCCGAACACAAATTTAAAGAACACCTTGTTACTATCGATCGCAAAAAATTGACTGATCTCGTGAACACCTTTGCCCCGGAAGTACTTGGTAAGATGGTTTCTATACTAGCAAAGGCAAGCTTTGTAGAAGGTGAAAACAGCTCCTTCATAACATCAGATGGACTTACCACACTCTCTCTTGTCGATGCCACTATTGATTCAGATGATCCAAATTATACGCGTCAGTATACCAACAGCGTTCCAACAAGGGTAGTTGATATTCTTACAACACAAAAGCTTTTTAAGAACGCTGCTGCTTGCACACTTTTACGCTGCTATACAGAAGGTTCAGTATGCTGCATTGAAGACAATGAACATAACCTCTATATCAAAGTTAAGGGTAATGATGTCTTTATTCAAAGAAAAGGCCAAGGTGTAGACGAGCCATGGTGTTACCACCAAAATCCCAAGCTAGAGCTTAAGAATCAAGAGCAGTTGGAAAAATACCACCAGTGGGCAGATCCAACCAACCAGAAGATCTATCTTGTCGATAAGGGCACACTCAAAGCAGTCTATGAAACTAATACGAAAGGCAACATTACTAAAACCTTTGAGACCACTACCAATGACAATAAGAAGACTTACGTTACAAGAGAGTTAGGTCAGCCGAGCCAAGAGTCTCTATTTAATGATTTTGAACATGTAGGTAGCACCTTCTACTGGATGGACGATAAAAAAGAAATTCAAGAAATTGACTTTCCGCGTCTTGGTATGACACTTGAAAAACGATCAGATGGCAAGCTTGGCCCTAAAGGGATGAATGACTGGAACCTTGCACAGGAGCAAATAGTTCCCGGTCTTGACCAAAGAGGCGGCTTTTTAGTGCTTGAAAATAAAAACACTCATGAGAAAAAGGGTATTTTCCCCTTGTGGGACCTCAAAAATGACGGAACGTATAACTTTAATCCTAACGACGAAGTAGGACGGACGGTTGAAGTTGCTATTACAAAAGATGCACTCGTACCAAAAACTGTAGAGGCGCGCTATTTC
>JAJFUY010000194.1 GCA_021372185.1 Chlamydiales bacterium
GTGGGGCTATTGTATGTTTTGGAGGCTATCGTAGATAGAGTGTATGGTCAAAAATTAAGAGCGGTAAAAAATTACCGCACTCCAAAGCCTTCGGCAAATGTCCAAACTCGAGATGTTGAGTAGGGAAAACAAAAGGCTCATATACTCTTCAGAGTATATGAGCCTTTTAGTTAGATGGAGGTGGAGAGAATCGAACTCTCGTCCTAGACAACTTCCAAATACTAGCCTCTACATGCATAGTGCCCTGTATTTATAAAGTAGTAGCTACTGCAAGGCACGCCATTTTACTACTCCTTAGTGGTTCGAAAATCTCGACTCTTCTTCTAAACCACCAACTGAAGATGAGTCACACCAAGAGTATGAACGACAGGCTTTGGGACCCTTGGTCCAATCACCAAACTGTCGAGCTGCGATAACGGTTAAGTTATGCTGCTACCGCTAGTGGAAGTTCTTGTGAGAAGTTCACATTAACGATTTTGCTATTTTGTTTAGCATTTATTGTTTTGTCGGCTTTTTAGGAGGCCAACCGACAAACCTCCGCATGCAACTAATACGGGCATTGCAAGTCGAAACCATTACACCCCCGTACCTATAGTATAGCATAAAAGAAGAATAAAAAAATAGAGAGGATCTAGTATACTTGTTCAATCTTTGTAGGAGAGCTCTCTCATGCTGCGTATTTTTATTCTCTTTATCAGTATTTCTTCAATGCTTATAGCCGGCGATTTTAGGGCAAATGAGCGCATATTTAGGCTTCTTCCCTCTCTTGACGTACCTCTTGCTATTGAGCCTGCACTGCCTGCTAATTTTGTGGCGTTAAGTAAGGAAGGGACTCTTGATCTTAAGGACTGGGTATACTGGGGGCCAGAGAGTGTGGTTAAAGCCTACTTTAATGACCCTTCATCTTTAAAACAGTCCATAATTCGCGTCAGGTTAAGTGAAACAGTAAAACAGATAGGTCCTGAAAAATTTAGCTCTGAAAATGATGAACTATGCAAGCTTATGGCTCCAATGGGGTTAAAGAGGCTGTTTGATGTTCGCATGAAGTGGGGAAAGTACCCTATTTATGCCATTACGGCTGAATTTCAGAAAAAATGGCTCTATACTGCTTGGGTGGGCCTTTCTGATCCTCAGGGGACAACGCTCATGTTTGAGCTTATTTATCCTGGAGTTAAACCATCTCAAGAAAATTTTGATTTGTGGGATCGGTTTTTAGATAAAAGCTGTCTGTTGTCTGAATCTGTGGTAGCTCAAGCGTTTAAGGTAGAATATAAACCAGGAGTGACGGATGTTGTGCTCTATGGAGAAAACCTCTCTGTAGTAGGCGAGCAGCGCTATTCAGATAAGCTCATTCAAGTGGTGGTTGACACCAAAAAATCAGGCTACAAACCTGTTTTAGACACGGTGTATTTAGCTCACATCAATCCTGATGCTACGTGCGGGGGAGCAGGTGCCAAGGTATATGTCTCTTTTGTTACAAAAGACAACAAAACCTATACGCATATGCTGCCTGTATTAATAAAAGCGGTAGATACCTTTAGTGTGGATGCTAAGCTTGCAAAGGATAGGGGTGATGTTGTGTATGAGCAGGAGTTGCCTTGTATGTTGAAGGAGTACCTGCGATAAGATTAATCAAGATCAAGATTGAGATTAAGAGAAAAAAAGGGCGCAAGAATGCGCCCTTTTTTTATTGATGCTTCCACTGAACAGTGAAGTCGCTACCTTGGGCAGTGAGGCCGGAGGTTTTGGCTTTGAGGGTTCCGCCCTTTCCTTCCATGTCTAGGCGGCCATTAGACCAGTTGTTGCTGTCAATTGAGCCTGATTTGCCGTTGATGGTGGCTGTGCAGTTAGTAAGCGTAACATCGCTTAGGTGTGCTAGTGGTAATACACCGCTTGATGATGCTGGCGCCTCTACTATCCACTCAGCTGAGCTTCTTTTGGCGTTTGCATTTATAGTGTGCGATGTTGGCACGGTAGTTGTGACATTTTTGGTGTGGTTGTTCAAAGTCATCTTAAAGGTGTCATTTCCTTCGTAGCTTACTTCCGCTGATATGATATCACCTGGTTCTACAGGAAAGCCTACAAGCTCGTGAGGGTATTTTGGGTACATTTCAAACCAGGCGTAGTGCTCTTCTTTACCGTTATTCCAGTCGTGAGCTGTGCCAATTTGTTCTACACTACCGCTTGAAAAGCCATCAATACCTACCCAAATTGAAGAATAGGTTGTGCCTTTAGAAGGGGATACATGAGGGACATTCCAAGATCCTGTAATTTTTGATACAGATGAGATGCCAGGATTTTTTAAGTTTGTGGCAGCTGCATAGCCGCTCCAGTTTTCGCTTGTGCCTTCACGTAGCTTTTTGTGTGGGGCAGTTGGGTGTTTACGCTTGCTTTGCAAGACTGTACATTGAATTTTCTTTAGAACTTTAAAAGGGGCGGGTCTTGAAGCTGGTTTTGTAGTAGCTTTTGTAGGCGCAATTTTCCGGGTACTTATTTTTAAGTTACCTTGGTTATTGGCTGCAAGTTTTTTAGCTCTCACTGGCTGCATGTTTTGAGCAGTCGTCGTCCAAAGAGACGAAGCTGCCAACAGGCACATAGTTGTTAGGGCAAACAATTTTTTCATAACAAACTCCTTTTTGGTTGGTAATCAAAAGGTTTAATACCAAACGAAAAAGAAAGCAACGACTTTTTGACAGCAATCCCTTCTAATGCCAAAATATATGGCGATATGGAACCTTTTGAACTTGTTACAGAACTTACCCCTCAGCATCAACTTGAGCTTCATACTCTTTTTCAAAAAGAATGGTGGACTGTAGGTAGGTCTTTTGACGATATGTCCTTTCTTTTAGAGCATTCAATGCCTTTAGCGTTTATCCATACTCAGTCAAATACTCTTGTAGCATTTTTACGTGTTGTGACGGATTACCGATATTTTGCCTATATCATGGATGTCGTGGTAGATGAGGCATACCGTAGACAAAATCTGGGAACAAAGCTCATTCAGGCAATACTTACAGTGCCCGAGCTTGCTCAAGTAAAAAAATTTGAATTAAGGTGCTTGCCAGAACTTGAATCTTTTTATGGCAAGTGTGGGTTTGGCCCAGCTCCAAAAGAGCTTCTGCATCTGCACCATGTTCGATTCACGAAACCAGAGCAATTTTTGTTACAGTTGATGTAGCATACTTGACCATATAGAGGGTTTAAGCATGTTTGAAGCAGTAGATACTAAAAGTAGTTTTTCAGAACGAGAAGAAAAAATACTCGCCTTTTGGAATGAGAATAAAATTTTTGAAAAATCAGTAAAAACTCGCGCTTCATCGCCCCTCTTTGCCACCTATGATGGTCCTCCATTTGCTACAGGCCTCCCACACTATGGCCACCTTTTAGCGGGTACCATCAAAGACGTAGTGCCGCGCTATAAAACAATGAAAGGCTACCATGTGCCCCGCCGCTTTGGCTGGGACTGCCATGGCCTACCTGTAGAAAATGAAATTGAAAAATCTAAAGGCTTAACTGGTGCGTTATCAATTGAAGAATTTGGCGTTGCCAACTTTAACGAAGAGTGCCGCTCAATTGTGTTACGATATGCTGAAGAGTGGAAATCAATAGTTTTAAGAACCGGCCGCTGGGTAGATTTTTCTCAGACGTATCGCACGATGGATCTTTCATTTATGGAAAGCGTGTGGTGGGTGTTTAAGCAACTCTATGAAAAAGGGTTAGTCTACGAAGGCTTTCGTGTTATGCCCTATTCTTGGAAGCTTGGTACGCCATTATCAAACTTTGAAGCGGGTGAAAACTATAAAGAAACAGACGACCCATCTGTCGTTATTACGTTTCCGTTATTAGATGAAGAAAACGTCTCGCTACTAGCCTGGACTACAACGCCATGGACACTTGTTTCTAACCTAGCAGTAATTGCAGGACCCGATATTGACTACGTAATGGTGCAAGATCCCCATTCACAACACCGCTACATCCTTGCTGAAAGCCGGCTTGCTGCCTATTTTAAACACCCTGAAGAAGAGATCATCGTCCGCCGCTTTAAAGGTCGCGAATTAGAAGGCCGTCCCTATAAACCCGCCTTTGAAAATTTTAGTAACCTTCGTGAAAAAGGCGCTTTTAAGGTAATTGTAGATGACTTTGTTACGATAGAAGATGGTACAGGCCTTGTGCATGCCGCTCCTGGTTTTGGTGAAGCTGACTTTTATGCCTGCCAAAAACGTGGACTTCCGGTTGTTTGTCCGGTAGATCAAAATGGCCAGTTTACTGCTGACGTACCAGAGTATCAAGGCCGTATGGTAAAAGACTGTGATAAAGACATCATCCGCCACTTAAAACAGCAAGGGAGGGTGTTAAAGCACGATACAATCCGCCACCGCTATCCATTCTGCTGGAGATCTGATACACCGCTTATCTATAGAGCTATGTCAACATGGTTTGTACGTGTAGAAGAGATTAAAGATAAAATCCTTGCTGCTAATGAACAGATACAGTGGATGCCTGCGCACATTAAACATGGCCGTTTTGGCAAGTGGCTAGAAAATGCTCGTGACTGGAACATAAGCCGCAACCGCTACTGGGGAACGCCTATACCGCTTTGGAGAGCAGAAGATGGTGAACTACTTGTTGTAGGAAGCATTCAAGAGCTCGAAGCGCTAACGGGACATAAAGCAACAGATCTGCACCGCCATTTTATTGACCATCTAGAAATCACAAAAGATGGCAAAGTGTTTCGCCGTATCCCAGAAGTATTTGACTGCTGGTTTGAATCTGGCTCTATGCCCTATGCCCAAAACCATTATCCATTTGAGCATAAAGAAACTTTTGATAAAAGTTTTCCGGCAGACTTTATTGCCGAAGGCCTTGACCAAACACGCGGTTGGTTTTATACGCTTACCATATTGTCAGCGGCGCTTTTTGATAAGCCTGCTTTTAAAAACGTGATTGTAAATGGTATTGTGCTGGCAGCTGATGGCAATAAGATGTCTAAGCGCTTAAAGAACTATCCCGACCCAGAACTTGTGCTTAAAAAGTATGGCGCAGATGCGGTACGCCTCTACATGCTAAATAGCAATGCTGTAAAAGCAGATGACATGTGTTTTTCCGAGGCCGGCGTTGAGCTTGTCTTAAAACAGGTGCTTATCCCTCTCTGGAATGCTTATAGCTTCTTTTTGACCTACGCGCGCCTTTATAACTTTACCCCAAAAAATGAAGATGCGCCAAAGGCACCTGAGGCAACAATAGACCGCTGGATGCTTTCTGTGACTCAAAAGCTTGTCCATGATGTAGAAAAGGGGATGGATGCTTACGATTTAAGCCAGAGTGTGGGGCCATTTGTTGCCTTTATTGAGCAACTTACAAACTGGTACATCCGCCGCTCTCGCCGTCGCTTTTGGAGTGATGAGCAAAGCGTGGATCGCGATCAGGCATTTCAGACGCTGTATACCGTTCTCATACAGCTATCAAAGGTAATTGCGCCATTTATTCCGTTTGTTGCAGATTCAATCTACCGCAATCTGCGTATGCCGCATGATCCAGAATCTGTACATCTTTGTAACTATCCAGAATACCATAAAGAATTGCGTGATGAGCACCTAGAAGCTGCTATGGAAAAGGTACAGCAGGCTGTAAGCCTTGGGCATAGTCTACGTAAAGTACACGAAATTAAGGTAAGACAGCCCCTTCGACAGGCGTTTATTATTTCTGTAAACGAGCAGTCATTAGCGCTTTTAAAAGAAGAAGAAGACCTCATCAAAGATGAGCTCAACGTACAAAAAATTGTCTTTAGCACAAACGAGAGCCAATTTGTGACCTTGCAGGCAAAGCCTAACTTTAGAGTGCTTGGCAAAAAGATTGGCAAGTTGATGAATAGTGCTCATGCGGTAATTTCTGCACTTTCAAGAGAAGAGCTTGCTAAGTTAATGGAAGGTCAATCTATTGAGATAGTAGTAGAAGGCCAAGTTATTGAGATCACTAAAGACGAAGTACAGGTTGAGCGCAAAGTAAAAGAGGGGCTTATCGCAGAAAATATGGGCGATATCATCGTGGCACTAGACTCTGAGCTAGATGAAGAGCTTTTACAGCTTGGCCTTGCTCGTGAGATTGTCAACAAGCTGAATACAATGCGTAAAGAACAGGGCTTTGACATATCTGACCGTATCGCGGTAACACTTGATACAACAGATAAGGTAAAGGCTTGTATCGAAATGCATAAGTCATTCATAGGCCCGGAAATACTGGCCCTGTCATTTACCTTTGCACCATGTGAAGGAAGCCTTTTGGACCTTAATGGCGAACAGGCAAAAGTTGTATTAGAAAAACGAGCCAAGGAATAGCTTATGCAGGCTTCGTTGGGTGTAATTTTTGACTTTGACGGCGTGATTGTTGATAGCGGCAAGCTTCATGAATTGGCATGGCAACACGTTGCAAATAAAAGAAGTGCAAATCTTACCCACGAGCAGTTTTTAGCCGGTTTTGGTGTAAAAAATGACCGATTTATAAGCGAAATTTTAGGTTGGACAAATGATGCTGATGAAATTGCTGAAATTTCTCGGCAAAAAGAAGTTGAATTCAACAAAAATATCGAAAACAAAGAAGTAGAATTTGTGCCAGGAGTAGAGGCATTTATTGCCTCTCTTCAGGCTTTAGACATTCCTTGTGCTATTGCCTCTTCATCAATACCAGAGCATATTCATGCGCTGCTTAATGGCTCATCTATTACAATGAAAGCGATTGTTTCTGGCCGTGATGTACATGTGGGTAAGCCCAATCCTGCTGTATTCTTGCAAGCAGCACAGATGCTGAAAATGCCCCCAGAGCGCTGTGTAGTTATCGAAGATGCTATCCTTGGCATAGAAGCGGCCAAAAAAGCTGGCTGCAAGTGTATAGCCATAACAACTTCTTTTTCACGTACTGTATTTGAGAATTTGCCCTATAAGGCAGATGCTATTATCGACAAATTTAGCGAACTTTCTATCAGAGAGATACAATCATGGTTTCACTAAAATTGCTTGATAGCTATAGTTTTTATAAAAACAGTAAAGTGGCACCCATGCAATCACTTTTGTTAAAGCACTTTTTATTGCTTATACTGCTTGCTAGCCAGCTTGAAGTGCTGGCCGAAGATGCGCCAAAAAAACAGCCATTACTCCTTCTTTTGCTTGGTGCACCAGGCTCTGGCCGCGATGCGCTTGCTGTAAAGGCAAGTAGCGCCTTTCATCTGCCCTATATTTCTACTGCCGATCTACTTCTTGATTATAGTGATGATGAAAGTGAAACAGGACGCGTCACACGCGAGTGCTTAAATACTGGCTGTATCCCAGATGATCTCTTGTTAAGACTCATTTCTGAGCGCATCAAAAAATCAGATTGTGCAGATGGCTTTTTACTTGATGGCTTCCCTAAAACATGTGAGCAGGCAAAAGCCTTGAAAGTACGCTTTAGCCAGCAGTACCGCATGCTGCCGGCCTATATTAAGACATCTGATAAATGGCTTATTACCTTCCATGAAGGGCGCCTTGTGTGCACCAATTGCGGCCGCGTCTATCATCTAGATAGATCTCCGCCCCAAAACGAGCAAGAGTGTGACCTATGCGGCTACGAGCTCATCCAACGCACCGACGACTGCGCAGAAACCCTCAAAAAACGCACCGAAGTCTACCGCGATACCATTTTGCCCCTCCTTGACTACTACAAATCAGAAAAGATGCTCATCGAAATCGATGGCGATCGTCCCTTTGACGAGATGTTTCAGGATGTTAAGCTTCTCGTTAATACACGTTAACGACTTTTCTGATCTTATTCTTATTCTTGAGAGCCTTTTGCAAAACTAGCGCCAAAAAACAAAAAATGACTGCTCAAGCGGGCTAAGTTTCATTTTTTGTTTTTTTGGCGTTAGTTTTGCAAAGGTTTTTGTGGAAATTCAATAAATTTTGCTGTTTTAGGGCAGCCTGG
>JAJFUY010000246.1 GCA_021372185.1 Chlamydiales bacterium
TATTATTCCTGCTAATTGGGCAGTATTGCTTGTCTTATTTTCTCGAACAACTAAGGATACTTACGTGGATGGAACTAATTAAGGTGGAGACAAGGGTTGAGCGGCGAGACTGGATCAGTTACAGCCAGCGCACCACTCGCGGGTCCGGATACTGCGAGGACCAGGGTGTAAGGCAATACCTAGTAAAGCGGTATTTTTTGCTTGGGCGGTTGATCTGGAGCCGTGATGTTGATGTCGAAGATGTGCCTTTGACCTTTGCAATTCATCAGGACATTTTCGGCGATTGCGAATTTAAGTCGAAGTTTGCGGAGTACATCAAAATCGCCAGTCAGGTTGAGCGACGTGTTAGGGGTGATTTTGAAAAGTCGGCTTTGGCAAGACGGCAATGAACGGAGGAAGAATGAATGAGTTGGCACTTTTCGCGGGACTCCTACAACAATCTGATTTGTTACTGGATGATTGTTTATGCCAACTATAGATCTGCTCAATGAAGATTGCATGGCGGTGATGGCTCGCTATCCTGATAAATACTTCGACCTCGCTTGCGTTGATCCGCCTTATGGAATTGAAAAAGAGATCACTCAAGGTACGGCAAAGTTTGCAAAATTATATACTAATAATGGGAAAAAATGGGACATTAAGCCAGAAAAAATTTATTTTGAAGAAATTAGAAGAGTATCGAGCAATCAAATAATTTGCGGAGGGAATTATTTTGCAGACATGCTTCCAGCTTCTAGGGGATGGGCAATTTATGATAAAGTAATAGATGGATTTACGTCCTGTAAGCCTGAACTAATTTACACATCGTTTCATGTTGGATGCAAAATATTTAGACGTAATCAAGCGTTTAATAACGGATTTATGAATAAAGAAGGAGCACATATTCACCCAACACAAAAACCAATACAACTATACGAATGGCTGTTACACAACTACGCCAAACCTGGACAGCGCATCCTGGATACCCACCTTGGAAGTGGCAGTAGCGCCATAGCAGCGCATTATTTTGGAGTGGACTTTGTAGGATGCGAGCTTGACGAGGATTATTTCAAAGCGGCAAAGGCGCGGTTTGAACGGCAGACAAGACAAACTGAGATGTTTGGCTATGAACCGGCGATATGTTCGCAGAGTGAGAACTTTAATAATAAATAACTGGAGAAACAATCATGATGCTTGAACCACGAGCATGGCAAGAAAAAGCCCACCAAACTGCGAGGGAAGGTGCCAAAAAAGGACACAAGGCTCAATTGTTAATGGCTCCAACGGGAGCAGGGAAAACGTTTAGCGCACTTCGAGCCGTGAAGGAATGTCTTGATAAAAATAGAACAGCCATGTTCATCTGTGATCGATTAACTTTAATCAAGCAAACATCCAAGGTAGCAGATAGCCTTGGTTTAGACCATGGAATTATACAAGCCAGTAATCCAAGGGAAGATAAAACCAAGCCATTTCAGATCGCTTCTATTCAAACACTTGAAAGAAGGTCATGGCCTCAAGACATAGACTTGGTGATCTGCGATGAAACGCATTCAGTATACAAAACATGGAAAGATCAAATAATAAAAAAGGATAGTTTTTGGCTTGGTCTTTCCGCAACACCATTTACAAAAGGACTTGGAAATTTATATAGCAATTTAATCAATGTCACAACCATGGACGAACTAACCCGCGATGGCATATTGGTGCCGATGCGGGTTTTTTCATGCCGAAAAATCAACATGCAAGGCGCAGAAACCGCTAACGGAGAGTGGACAGATAAGGCGGTAGAGGATAGAGGGAGAGAAATAATAGGAGACGTGGTAACGGAATGGTTAAAGATAGCAGAAGGACGTAAAACGTTTGTCTTCGGATCGACTATCAAACATTGCGAGGAAATGGCCCGTCAGTTCAATGAAGTAGGCGTGTATGCGCGGGTATTTTCAGCATACACAAAGGAAGATGAAAGGAACGAAATATGGAAAGAACTCGATGAAGGTGAATTGAAAGTCATCATATCCGTTGAGGCGTTAGCGAAAGGCGTGGACTATCCAGGGGTTAGCGTCATCGTGGACTGTAGGCCGCTCAGGAAGTCATTCTCGACGTTTATTCAAATGATCGGTAGAGGATTAAGGTCTGCACCAGATAAGGCGGACATGATTCTTATGGACCATAGCGGTAATGTGGTCAGATTCGCAGATGACTTCAGCGATCTGTATTTTAACGGCTTGAAATCGTTAAACGATGCCGAACGAAAAGATCAAATAATACGTAAAGAGCCCAAGGAGAAGGAAGAATACTCCTGCCCATCATGCGGAATTACACCATTCAAACATATATGTGTTTGCGGATATGCGACACAATCCCAATCAAATATCATCGTGTTACCCGGCAAAATGGTTGAGCAAGTAATGCTTGGGAAAAGAAAACTTGCAGACTCCCGTTACGATCTTTGGAAACAACTTGTTACCTATTCACTAAAACATTCGCCTGATAAAGCCGAGAAACGGGCCAAAGCACTCTATTACAACATCGTAAAGTCATGGCCTGATTTTGACTTTCATTCGACGCCGCAAGAATCTTTGTCGCCAGAAGTTATCAACCAGATCAAATACATAAACATCCGCTATGCGAAGGGGCGTAAACATATATAACTAATAAGGCGGCGTAAATTATGGACTTTTATAATTTTGCGACTAAAAACGGTCTTCTTTTAGAAAACATTTATCCTTCAACAAAAATTCAACGCTGTCCGACCAAGACCCATCCAAGTAGAAAAGATGGGTTTTTCTTCTGGAATGGATTATACGGTTTTATTGGTGATTGGGCGCTGGGAGGGGAGATCATCTATTTTAATGATAAAAAAGAATGGAACCCTGAAGCAAAAGAGAAGATCAAGAAACAATGGATTGCGGCACAAAAGGAACGCCAGAAGAAGCAGATAGAAGCCGCAAACAAGGCAAAAGACATCATCCGCCGATCTACTATCACAACACATCCATACCTTCACTATAAGGGATGTACAGAACAAACAGGATATGTTCTTGGAGACAATCTGTACGTTCCAATGCAGAGCGTAAACGGAGCGATCATGGGTGCTCAGGCAATTTATCTTGAGAACAATACATGGGTAAAAAAAATGATTCCTGGGATGAAGGCTAAAGGAGCAATGTTTATTTTAGGCAACAGCCAGGAGTCAATTTTGTGCGAGGGATACGCGACCGCTTTAACAATTTTCAAAGCGTTAAAACGTTTATACCTAAATACACAGGTTGTTTGCTGTTTTTCAGCGCGAAATATTCTAACGGTCAGTGAAATAATTGTTGGAAGAAAGATGATTTTCGCTGATAATGATAAATCAGGAACCGGGCAGAGGGTTGCAAAGGAATCAAACCTTCCGTGGATAATGGCGGATCAGGAAGGATGGGACGCCAACGATATTATGGTAAAAAAGGGACTGTCATACGTCCAAACGAAGATCCGTGAACTGAGACAAATATGATTGATGATAGTGATTATCTTTCATTTAGATTCGACTGTATTGAGCCATACGACGATAGAATCAAATGCTGCAAATGCAAGTATCATCACCAAGATGAAGGGTGTAAGGTAGCATTAAAACGTCAGGAAATAGCCAAAAAAGAAGTATGGAAAATAAAAGGCGACCATCCAAGGTCTCCTTATCATCCTGAACCAAATATTTTAAGAAGGTGTGATTTTTATGCCAGATGAAATTATTACGTCCAAAAAAGGAACTCTAACAAGCGAAGGTCTTATTCCACATAAAAAACATCGGTTTGGCTTCTTTATGCCTGTCGCATTAATCTTCCCAAAAATGAAAGACAGGGTTAAAGGCATCATGGATCGACCATTAAAGCCTTTGAAGCAAAATGGCAAGGACCCGCTCCTTGGCGGCGGGGTCAATGATGCCAGCAAGGACCCGGCCAAGGTGCAGGCATGGTGGGCTAAGAACCCATCGGCCAACATCGGCATTGCCCTACGGGCGTCGGGCCTGGGCGTGGTTGATG
>JAJFUY010000267.1 GCA_021372185.1 Chlamydiales bacterium
TGGGATCTCAGAAAGATTGATACAAAAGAAGGCTTAACTATTAAGCGAAAAATAGTGACCGAGAGGAAGCCTAGACATAATAAGACAACTAAAACTAAACAGAAAAATCTCTTTGCTAGGTTTTGATCTGTAACCCTTCCACTTTCCTCTACATTCAATTCTTTTTAGGGTGGTGCAAATACCTTAACCACCTACTTTTAACTTAACCTTGAGCTTCCTAAAGGCTTAGGTTTAAAAACGATAGCGGTTAATAACACGTCTGATGTGTTTTTCTCATAAGCCTGATGTGTTTTTATAATTAATTCTTTATAAACAGTAATGAAATGAAGATTTGGAGAGCCGCTTGAGGTTCCGGCTCCCTGTTTAATAGATTTTATACAAAATCAGAAGTACCTCCATTAACTTTAATTTTTCTTTCTATGTGTTGTTTTTCTAGAAACCTTTTTGGTCTGTTTTAATTTCTTTGTATAGATAATTATTTTCCCCTGCCTATGACCTATTTTAACTTCATAACCGCTGTCTGCATACTCTTTGGCTTTTGCCATTGCTGCCCGTTTCCACAGAGTACCGTTATACACTTCTCGTTGCCTAAACCCTTTTAAGGCTTTCTGTTTCTCAACTTTTCGAGTACTACTCGATTTTTCTTTTATGTACAATATAGCAATAGGTTTACCGTACCCATTTTTAGCACCAACTACCTTTGTTGCGTAGCCTCTAGCTTCAAATTTGTATTTTGCCTCACCAGCTTTTTTAATATCAGTAAAACTTTTTTCAAATTTGTATCCAGCAGGAGCTGCCTTTCTTTCATGATGTTCTGCAGCAAAATTGATATTATTTTTCACATTCGTTCCAATGTGCCTAACTGCTGAAAAAACACGCCTCACAGGAGGTTTGGCTGCTTTTTTCTCAGAATCTGAGGATCTTTTTAGACGAAGCCAGCTGAACATTTTTCAACACATCCCGAGATTGTTTTTTAGAACTATTCCAACGTAGCAAAAGCTACTAGTATATAATATGCTCGGAAACTACTTATAAGTATCTACTTTTGTGCACATTTACATAGTTTTATAAAATAAATATATTTTACGTAAAAATCTGCTGAAATTAAGAATGGCAATGATTACCAATCGCATGACGAAGCCTTGAAATTTTCAGAAAACAGGCTCATGGACATGTTTTACATTTATGCCCATTCTTAAAATAACTGTAAAAATCAAAAGATGGGCTTTGAGTATAAATCGCTTGACAAAGCCTTAAAAAGAAAAAGTGATCAATGTCTGACCACTTTAACAAGTAAAACGATTGTTGCAATTAGAAAAAGAAAGCTTACAATTGGAACAATCTCCACAAAGGACTTCTGTATAGCTACATGACTTTCGTAAGTACCTTCATAAGCTGTTCCTGTTACATTCATAGCTGCGTCCTGCTGGGAGAAAATTCCTGCTGCAAACGTAGCTCCTATAAGAATCATGGTGCCTAACATCATAATCATTAAAATTTTGCCATAATTTGAACGTTTATACAATGTTTTGCACCTCCTGTTGTTTTTTGAGGTACTTTGGCGGCTTCCCGTCAGCTGTGGTTACCCTAATTTTTGGAATGTTGAATACGCTTTTGCACGAGAAACAATAATATTCATGTGATCTTACTTTTAGATGGAAATTGCTACTACTACAGCTTGGGCATACCTTTATTGTTCGTTTTAAGCTCATACTAACCCCCAATAGAGTAAAGAAGGGTTTAAGCCCTTCTCACTCTTTTAACAATCCTTTTGGCAGCTTGTTTCTTTGTTGCAGCACTTGAGGGTTTTTTCACAGCTCTTTTTGAGACGGAACCTTCAAACATGCTTTCAAGGCTTCCAAGCCTGTTTTGGATTTTCCTCTGTAGTTTTGCACGATACCTAGGATCTTTTTCAACATTCGCCTGGTTTCGTGGCTTTTTCCTCCGTGTTATTGCCTGCTCAATTACAACATGCTCAATGAATTTAGACTTCGGCTTTGCTGTGTGCGAAATAGAAATTACTTTTGTGATCTCATCCACAACAGGTTTTAAGATTGGATCCACTTTTTGAGGTGTAACCAGACCTGGTTTTATGATTTGACCAGACAAAGGAGGGATTATTACCCCTGGCTTTATGATTTGATCCACTTTTTGAGGTGTAATCATATCTGGTTTTGTTATCTGACTTGGCACAGGAGGAACTATTACCCCTGGCTTAAACAATTGAGGTGTCTTTGGAGCAATCTTATTTATTTGTTTAGGGATTTGACCTGGTGATAGCGTTGATATTTGACTGCTTGCGATTTTTAGTTGATTAATTGTTTTTGTAAGATCTCTCACATTCACAATTCCCTTTAGGTTTACTGTCATTGGTCTTTGTCTGAATTCAGGTATACTTACTCCTGGCATAAGTGCTCTTTGTGGCTGTTTTTTCTTTTCTATCTCTTTCATTACCGTTCCAGTTATTCTAAACCGTTGTGCAAATTTTTGCCTTCCTTCCTGCTTAAACTTAGGCTGTGCTTTTTGCCTGCTCTTTCTAGCAAATTTTAGGCTTTGCCTAGGCTTTTGAACTTCCTCAGGCTTTAGCTCCATTTTTTGCCTGCTCTTTTTAGCAAGTTTAAGACTCTGCTTAGGCTTTTTCACTTCCTCTGTCTTTAATAACATCTTTTGCCTGCCAGATCCAATTTCAGTCTGTTCTGAGGCACGAGCTGAAATTGATTTTTTACTCTGCGGTGTCTCGTCCAAATAAGCTTTCTCAATAGCTTTTTTCATTCTGTTAATCTGTTTCTGTTTACTTATTTTTGAATTATTTAACTCCGCTTTTATGAAATATCCTTCTTCTGCTCCTTTTAATGATCTACTCTTTGATTTACTGGCGTTGGGAGAGGTTGTTATCTTTGTATCAGAAAGATAAGCTCTTTCACTGTCATGCATTAGTCGAGAAGCTGCATTTCTCAGAGTACGCTTCTGCCTCCCATTATAGGTTTCAAACTGTGCGTCATGAAGTTTTACAGATTTTTGAGATCCACTGTTTGAGAGCTGTCTGCGTGTTGAGGTCTTTCTGAATTGCTTTCGCCTTAGCTTTGATGAAGTAATTTGTTGTCCTGATACGTCCTCAATCTCTTCTGTTACCTCCAGATTTTTCTTTTTTATAGAGATTTTACGGTTTTTGTTAAGCATCCGTCCAACGTCATCAAGGGTAGCTTTTGATTTTGGTGTAGCTGCTGCTCTGCGGTATGCTACTACATTCGTTAGATCTTTTGAGGATCTCTCAAAATCCTTCACTTTTTGAGCTTCTTTTAACAGACTTTTTATTTTTATTCTGCGTTCTTTCTTAAGAGCTTCCTTACCTGCAGGCGACTTTTCAAAGGCTTCTCGAGAGCCTTTCACATTTGTTATATCACGAGGTACTTTTACAGAGTTCTGTTCATTTTTCCTTGTTTTTCTTGAAGCACGCGCTTTCTTTATCTGATCATATGCGGTGCGCTTCTGTCCCAATGTCTTTTCGGATGTCGTTTTTACAGTGGTTAGTTTTGAGGCTTTTGCTGTAGACATGCCATTTCGAGTTTTGAAAGCAACAGATTTTGCGGTATAATAAGCCTCGGAGCTTACTTTTCCTTCAATTCTAGCCTTTTCCAAGCCATCTTCAATCTTTCTTGCTTCGCGTTGTAATTGAAGCTTTCTCCTTAGGTTAGATCGGAAGAGCACAC
>JAJFUY010000274.1 GCA_021372185.1 Chlamydiales bacterium
TTGAGTGAGTCGTACTGTCATTTTCACGTTCATAATAAAGGGATTCTATGCCATCTATACAGTCATCCAATGGATAAAGGAGTTGCAAAAAGTGAATAATGAGTGTTTCGAATTCATCATAAACCTGATACTGCATAAAAAAATTCCCGTGGCTGAAGGATGTGAAAAGTTCTGTGATAGCCTTCCAGTCGTTTTTAAACAAAGGGCTACCTTGTATGATTGAAGGTATAAAGAAGGGTAGCAGGGGCTCTATCTTTTTCAGGCAATTTCTAAAAATTATGCCTCTAGTTGATTCAGAGCTTTTTTGAAGGTCGGGAATCACTGCACGAATTAGGCTTATAGCTTGTAGTATTCTATTCCATGGAGGGGCAATCTGTGGTAATTTCCCAATTACTACCTGTAGCTCCTTTGGTCTTTTTAAAGCGTAGTTTTTTCTATTTCGCACATGAGTGACAGACATTATTCCCGAAGCGGCTAAATGATCAAGTGCTGCCATAATGCTTTTCTTGGAGTAGCCTATTTCAGCAAAATCTGCGTCCGTGAACTGAAGCCTGCTTCTAGTTAACATGTGTGTGAGTGTGTCAGCCTTTGCTCCTGGACCAAATATAGAGCGGACGCGAAGCATAAGTAGGGAGGGTGAATCCAGTGATGGCAACCGCGATTTACCACTGACTTTTGTGTTGATGGGAATAGCTTGGGCAGTTTCTGGCCACTTCGCAGATGAAATTGAATTTAAGGACGAAGCAAATTGGGAAAAAGTGCGCAATGTGTCCACATCCATATTTTTCAGCAATGTGCGCAGGCGGCTTACCGAAATGCATTCATGATAACGAGATAACCAATCTAACGCTTCTTCAACAAGTCGTGGATCGCATTTTGCTACAAACAGAGTCAAAATAACAAGTTCTTCCGGCTGTATGAGGCAGTTTTCGTGAAAGCGATCAACTCCTGCTACTCCGAGCTCTTTCCATAAGCTCCAGGCAATACCGGCAATCTGATGGTCAAATTCACTTTGGAGGCTATTCATGTAATTCTCCTAGATGTAACACTGCTGTCGATAGCTCTTGCTTAAATGGCTCTGATACATCGTGTGTTTTGCACCACTGGCTTGCTATTTCAAGCTCTTGCTTAGTGGGGCGTAGTCTCTTGAGATCTTCAAAGTGTTTTGAATTTGGGCCTTGATCGACAGAGGCATAGAGCTTAAAACAGATTTGGTCGAATCTGCTGGCGCAATAGAGCGTTAATCCACCATATTGTATGGGCTCCAACCGTTCTTGAAAGCCTTCAGGTAGACCCATGACCCATAAATCTGTAGGTCCAGAATTGATCCAATCCCGTGGAAGGTTGTACGCAGATCCAATTTCGTTAATTGCTTCTTGCAATGGCTCGGGCAAGGGTCTGGATGAGATAAGAATGTTATCTTTTATGAGGGCCACTATATCTAGATCTTTAGTGGGGCGAATGATGCATCCTAAGAGCAGTAAAGCGCCTCCTCCAATTGCTACAACTTCAAATTGCAATTCTTTGTCAGCTAAGTAGGTGCCCAGAGCTTCAAGTGCTTCATCAAGTGTATGTTTTTCCATTTATCATCCTAATTCGGGAACTTTAACTTCGCGATTTGCTACCTTCATCTTAAAATATAGAGTAAATTTACTGCAAATAGATTTTTTCCCTTGTTAAAAGAGTCGGATCTTTTGACTATATAAGACGTCCTCTTTACAGAGGACAAAAATTCATGTGTATTTGTTCCCATAGCAACAAGTTGCTATGGGCTAATCATGGACAAGCACCTAAACGGTGCTTAAAACGTACTGTACTTAATAGCACCGTTAAGGTGCTAGTCTTTGAATAGCCCACTGCCAACGGCGGTGGGGATGTTGTTAAGTGGTTTTGTCCTCGGTTGAGAGGACGTCTCTTCTAGACGATCTATCAACGGCAGATTGCGATTGAAAATTTTACATATTCCATGGAATGACTTTATTTTTGGTTATTCTGTAATAATTTTGTTAGTTGGACTCAAGCGAATTTTGACTGGAAATAGTTGTACACTATTTGGTGAATTTCGGCGTAGCGCTCAGGTGAGGGCTTGCTACCTAGTTTTGGCGCATGTGTCTTTAACTTCCAGTATAGGTTTGATAAATTAAGGTGTGCATTTGGAAGGTCTTGCACCGGTATGTTGTCAATTTCTCGCATAGCTGCAAGTACATGCACAAACTCACCTGTTCGGCCAACGCCGCCTTGGCAATGGACAGCTATTGGCTTGTGAAGAAAACGTCTTAGCGCTTCTTGTCGTTTCATCAATACATCAAATGCCTTAAGGTCTTTAGCATGGTAGTGGTCTTGCCAGTTGACAAAGCGAAGCTGGGTGATTACTCGCTCGTTTTTACCTTCAATAATACGTATGGAGCGCTCTTCAATACGTGCGCGATAGGGTGTTAAGACTTCTGAGTCCAGAGGTGTATCTGCATGCGCCTTGCGAGCGCTTTTTTCTATATTTGTGGCAAAAGTACCTTCGTATAGTGTTTCCACCTTTTCGCAAACAAATGTGCACTTGAGTTTTGGCGTGAGCTTTGCAAGCTCTTCTTCTGAACAGTAATCTACTGCTTTGTTCCAGTCGCTTAGTGTGTTTAGCTGTACGATAACACCAATATCTTCTTTTAGAACCATGCTCCAATAATCTTCACAGCAGTTATCTTTGTCACTTCGAACAGTTCCGCTTGTGCAAATTTTCTGAGATGAGTCATTAGGGTCAAAAGAGGGAATAGTACTGTAGCCAAATGTAGTTTTTGTTTTTTCTGTAAACGCCTCTTTTCTTTGCTTCATGTCTTTGTCATTTTTGGCTGCAGCATGGAGTTTTGCTTCAACTCTATAGGCATAAAATGGATTTGCCGCTACCTTATTATATTCACAAATAAGGCCTAAATCTTCAGGAAATGGGTTATCACGGGTTGCTTTATCACTTTTTGCCAACTCAAAAAGAGCACATATTTTTTTACAAAGTGGTTTAAGATCTTCAATCTTTTTAATTTCTGCTACAACTTTTTCTAAAAGAAAGCCAGCCACATGTTCTTGTGCTGTATGATTTTGTTTTTCGATACAAGCAAGAAAAGTGCTTGCAAGAGTAGCCTGTTTTTCACTTGGTATTTTTTTAAAATTATCTTTAAGTGATATTGAAAATAGCGAATGCTTTTCAGTAAACTTGCCAAAAAATGCATGACGAATAGTTTCGTCAGGGAATATTTCGCATAGCATTGAGAAATGGTTAGATAAAACAGTCATAATAGCTCCATATTAAAAGCCTAATGTGGCTTTGTGTAGTTGTGTCCAAGGGATGAGGTGGTCTCGTAAATAGTCGGTAAAGGCAACTTGGTTTCTTACCCCTTTGTCTACCGCTTGCATGTAGGCATTTTCGTTGTTAATTACTACGGGTCCTATCCTGCCAAGGCGCAGCATTGCGTTCATGAGGATTCGGGCTAGGCGGCCATTGGCATCGCTAAAGGCCCAGATGCGCGCAATTTGCATGTGCACAAAGCTTGCAAGGTCAATATAATCAATTTGTCCAGTCGTCGTAAGGCGATCGTAGAGTTGTATTGCAAATACGGCCATTTCGTGTTCTACTTTATGTGGAGGAGGGGTTACGTAGGCAACACGATCCCAAAGTTGAGCTTCTTGATATGAGAGCCTTCCTAAATGCGTCACATCCTGTTGGACGTGAGTATAAGAAGCTGCAAAAATGGTAAATTCCTCGTCAGAAAGTAGTTGCTTGGCTCGTGCTCCGAGCATTTCTGGCTGTGCTAGCGGGTCGACAATCATCCACGAAGTACGAAATTTGCCTGGTGTCACGGGCTCATTATCTACTGTGCCTTCAGTAAGCAGTTTGTGTATGTGCTGTATAGTCTCAATGGTTTTGCCTGCAGTTTGTTTGAAGTGCTGCATGTTTTGGGCAATCAACTCCTCAACATATGTTAGGGCAGTGATGTAGTTGGAATACTTTTTTGGGTTGATTTTGAAATTCATTTTTTTGCTTTGACAATCAACAGGCATAGTAACAGAGATCCCTTTTTCACTAAACGTATCGGCTGATTCATGTTGCAATAAGAATGTTTTCATTTTTGGGTCTTTTAGCTGTGCAGCAATTGTTTGGTCGCACTGTAGTAGGCTTAAAGGCGGATTTTCAATCACACATGCATGAGCGCCACCTTGTACCAGCTGCATGCCGGGAAATAAGTAGCGAGCTTGAACCGCGTGGTCAAGAGAGTTTTGGGACATAGTACAAGCAGGAGGAATAGCGTTAAGAGTGTTCATGTGAGCATTTGTCCACTCAAGCTGATCGCGTAAGTACTTTGTAAATACTTCTGGGTTGTTTGTGCTCAACCGAGTGGCAACTGCGTAGCGTTCATAGTCATGAAACACTACAGCTGGTAGATTGCCTATTGTGAGGATGGTATTGGTTAATAACCTAGCAAGCCTGCCAACTCCGGCTGGAAAAGGAGAAATGAGAGTAAGCTTGGCATGCGCAAAGCTTGCGTGGTCGATGTAGTCGCCCCCTTGCTGCATGCGTTGTTGTAGCTCTTGAGCAAATGCGAGCATCGCCTGTTCAATTTCACTAAAATCAATAGGGATATAAAAAACTTTATTCCAAATAGCGCGCTCTTTTTCGGTTAATGAGTCTATAACTCCCGGGCGGCTCTGTCTGGTTATTGAGTTGGCATAGATCTCATAGTCTTCATTTGAAAGATACTTTTTTGCAATTTCTGATGTGGTTAAATGCGTTCTATACGTAGAAACAATTTTTAGTGTCTTGTCTCGATAAGTGCCTCTTGGAACATAGCGTGATTCAGGCAGGTCATTTACTAAAATCTCGTGTAATTTTTTGAGTGTGCTTATGATAGATGCCGGACTATCTTGTAGTGCATTGGCATCTTTTAAAAGGAGATCTTGAGCATAGTGCATGGCCTTTTCATAATTTTCAAGCCTTCGGGGCTGTAACATAAAGGTAAATGGAATAAGCGTTCCATCAGCTTGTACTCCATAGCGAATAACGCCATGTTCCGTATAGCCTTTTTGAAGTTCTGCCTCAGTAAAATGCATAACTCGCTTGTCATCTTTATTTACCATGAGGTTTGTGAGGATATGGCTAGCCTGTAGGTTGCATATGTTTAGAGTATCAAGAGCTACATTTGTACTACATCCAGCAGTACCTTGCCTTGCAAGCTGTAGCCCGGGCTTCATAAACCTTGACATATAGTCAGGAAACGGCCTAAAGGGCTCTAGGGCTGGATTGCCGGCAACTAATTGGGGGACTCTAACGGTAACGCTAAAAAGTAAAGATATTTTAGCTATTTGCCAGAGGCTAGAGCTAAGCTTATTAAACGTGCGACCGAGGAAAGAAAAACAGCCTGATTTTTCAGCTTTTTGCTCGGCAACATCAGACAATGATTTATTAAAAGAAGGTATGCGTGAAGACATTAGATAGCCCTAAAGTCAAGATAATTAATGATTAAGGCCATACATGATAGGGTAGGTGTCGAGTAATATTCAATATTAATGCGAGCTGTTTGATCTTAGTGGTGTTCTGTTTTTTCTAATACGCTATTTGGGGCAGGCATGATCTTTTTGACGAGGGTCTGAATGAGTCTGAAAAGCATGTGCAATTGTTCGCCGTTTTGGATCATGTTTTTTCGCTGCTGACGCAAACCTCGGATGAGAATTTCTGGGTCGAAAAAAAGATCTGGGAGTACTTCTAAAAGATTTTCAATCTGATCGAGTGCTTGTTTGATGATAAGTGCACCAAATAGTGCGCCAGTTCTGCCATATCCTGCCTTGCAGTGGTAAATAGAAGAGCCGGGGTTTCCTTTTTCTAAAATTTGAATGCGCTTAAGGAGGGCTAATAGTGCATCTAGTTCAATGTGTGAGCCATCATCCCAGTTTATTTGTAGATGATACACTGTCTTGCCATTCACCACAAATACTCGCTCTGTATAGTATTTGCTCTTTTCAACTTTTATACATTCTATGGATACCGTTCCGACACGTAATTCGTCACCTTCTGCTTGGGGAAAGTAGCACTCTCGTTCTATTTCTTTTACCATAGCTATGAACGTCACATTGTCGCTATCTACATAGTTCCAGAAAGCTTCAATGCTCGTTTGTTTTTTAGGCTCAAGCGAGGCAACGCGTACTCTTTTATCAAAGCATTTAATGGGGCTTGCAAATGAGAGGCGTTCACAATAATTGCGCTTGAGTACACGGCTGCCATATGTAATAGCTTCCCAGTTCTCGTCCTCATCTGCGCCTACAAGATCCAAAGTCCAAGTTGGGGAGTTACCTTTTGGGCTGGCAGCAAGTTCTTGCAAGTTAATGGCAAAGGGGGAGTTCGCTCTTCTTTTTGAAAATAGATTCTTATAGTCTGTCATGTCTACATGTGGCGCTTTTATAGCAACTGTGGCATTGGGTAGGAGTACATGAGTATCGTTTACCCGCTTGCAAGCTGTATCGTGAACACCTTTTATATCTAACTGTCTGAGAGTGGGGTGAAGGTTAAGAAAGCGTAGATCTTGAACGTGTCTAATAGTAGATGCATCTATACAAAGATGCTGTAAGGGAATGCTTTGTACCGTTCTAAAAATTCTATCTCCTAATGGGGCATTGGTTAGTGTAAGGGACGTTAGGCTCTTTATCCCTACATCAAAACAGAGTATGCCAGTCACTCGTTTTGCAGTGCGAAGTGTAAGGCTCGAAAGCCTTGGGCAGACGGCAAAGCAATCAAGAGAAAAATCGGAATCAACAGTCAACTGTGTCACATCAAGGCTCGTTACTCCTCGCAAATGTTTAATCCGCGCCTCGAGCTCTTTTGTTGTTATAGGTTCGTCAATGATACAAACAGCTTTTTCAACTGGTACATCATTTGGTTGAAAAAGTGCTCGGGTTTCAACACTGAGGGTGGCAAAGTGTTTTATAAAAAGATCAAATGCTCTGTCACTTAAGGGCTGAGATTCATGCAGTCTTTTTACAATTTCTTTAGGATCTTTTATAAAGTGG
>JAJFUY010000289.1 GCA_021372185.1 Chlamydiales bacterium
AGATAAAAGTTAGTCGAAAAAACATGTAAAACTGGCACGTCTTTTATACTGGGACTCATATCAATAGTATTAAATTTATAACTGTTATGCAATCAACCCAACACGGATGTTACCTATGCCCGAGCACCAGCAAGTTCAGCAATCCACAGAATCAAAATCCAACGCTCAAAAGCAAGTGACCACCGCAAGCCCTCAGGCATCAAACCCTTATTTTATAATTCAGCGCGCTAAAATCAACCCGAAATCACTTACTCACGCTGACATTATGCAACTCCAACGAACCATTGGGAACAGGGCAGTTGGCATGTTGCTTTCAAGTATCAGAAACTCTTCCACAGCTCAACAGGCACCTCCAGTTCAGATGCAGACAATACCCGAAGAGGAAGAAAAGCCATTACAAGGAAAAATGGTTAAAGTTATTCAACGTCAGGAAATTCCAGAGAAAGACGAAACACCATTACAAGGTAAATTTGAGAACGAACCCAAACAAGAAGTATGTCCTTCATGCTCTACGTTATCCATTCAGAGGGAGACAGAGAACCGTACAGGTATGCCTGATGATTTAAAAGCTGGTGTGGAAAACTTGTCCGGTATGGATATGAGTGACGTAAGGGTGCATTATAATTCATCAAAACCAGCACAGGCAGGGGCATTGGTGTATACTCAGGGGGCAGATATTCATGTAGCTCCGGGGCAGGAAAGGCATTTGCCACATGAAGCTTGGCATGTAGTGCAGCAGGCTCAGGGCAGGGTCAGGCCGACTATGCAGTTGAAAGATGTGGCGGTGAATGATGAGGAAGGGCTGGAGCAGGAAGCGGATGTAATGGGGCGACGAGTGTTGCAATCTGTACATGCTGCCAAACCAGTCAGGCAGGTACTTGCATCACAAATCAGTATGCAAAGAAAAGTGATTCAGCTAATTGCTACCCAGATAAGGTTGCAAGGAGATAATATTATCGATGAGGTTGTCGTGCGCGGTAGACCGATTCGAGTATTTTCCAGATCAATGGGCGACCATACGACGGCTTTTATCGTACATCAGGAAGGCTTGAATATTGCCTTGAAGGGGAAAAAAATCCCAGAAGCGATTGAAGTGATGAGAACATTGTTGGAACATTTGAAAAAACTGCCCGGATTTGACTTTATGAAAATTAAGAAAGATTTGAGCAGCGCTGATACGGAAATTGGAACGCGCTTCCTGCAAGAATTCAAAACTCTGGAAGATAGCCTGACCCAAGCAAATAAAAGCGACGATACTGGTGTTAAAATACACCACCTGCAAATTGGAGTGAACGCCTACTTGAGTGCGCGGGAATTGATTCCATTCAGCACGATCAATGTAGCAGAAAAAAGCCAAGGCAAGGCAGGGCATGGACATGGTGAATCTGGGCCAGCTAGCATATTGAGCGAGTACGAGCGCAGCGATGGCAGCAAATCTATTTCTGATGACGAATTGATCGATGCAATCATCAAACTGTTCGATTATCAATCGGCGGGCATGCTGTCGGTCTCCAACAAAGAAGACCAAAGCAAAATGACGGCTGGCATTTTGCTGGGGGATACTTCACCAGAAAAAATACTGGATCTAATCTGGAAACAGCACTTGAAGTCTATTGAAAAAATGTTTCCTAAGGTTTACAGTAAGGTTGGAATAAAACTGGGATCAATAAGGAGTGACAAGGTAATCAAAAAAGAGGCAGAGGAGGAATTCAACTCTCTAGAAAAACTGGTGAATACAAATCTGGAAGATGCGACTAAAACCTACCGGTATTTAGTAAATAGTTCGCCAAGAACGCTAATTATACATAGGGGTTATTTGAACGTAAGATTGGTAACAGAAGTTGCCAAAATATATGAAAAAGAAGATGTCGTCTTGGCTTATCTTAAACAAATGCGCGACATCAATAGCATATTAGAATACAAATTTACGCCGAGATTAAAAGAAATTGAGAAGGAAATTCAGAAATATAAAGAAGCATCGACTGAACATTTTAAGTTGTTAATGAAAATGATAAAAAATAAAAAAACGGAACGTGTAGATCAAGCACTTTTGGATGAAAAAGTAGAGTTGTCATTAACTCTTCAAACGAAGGAAATAAAAAAACTTGGCGATCCGACAGGCAGCGAAGAAACTACATTCAAACAAGAAAAAATAAAAAAAATCGTAATGATAAAAAAATTTATGCAAGGCAGCCCGCTTAAAGAATTTACCATAGGTGAATATAAAGAACCTAAACCTAAACTAAGCAGTCCAGATTCCTCCCTAACTCAGTCCCCAGAAGAAATGGAGGAGGCGGAAGTTAAACACAGTACCCTAGTAAGCAAGATGCCATCGATGGCGATTCAGGTTGAGCTCGACGAAAAAGGCAGAGTTAGTAAAATGATCAGTGGTGGCAGGCCAATTTCACCATACAGTGATACTATGGGCGCACATTCCACCGCTTGGGTAGTACATCTGGACAGGGTTGAGAAAAGAATTGTCGGTAAAGATCTACCTGAAGCAATTGCAGAGATGAAGAAGCTTGCAGCGGAGATCTCAGAATTTGCAGATGTCAGAGAGCCAAAAACTGATTATGTACGGGATTTGTTGAAAAAGGAAAAAGAAAAATTGGATGAATTAAAAGGTAAATTGGATAAAAAAAAGGAAGAAATAGGAACAGAAAAATTAATATTTTTGCAGGATTTTATTAACGCCATTCTGTCTTATTATAATCTGATTCCTGGAGTCACGCGCGAGAAGATCGATACCGCTGGCAAGGGAGAAGGAACGTACAGAAGAATATTGTTTAATTATGAGAACTACGGAAAGGGTAGCAAGCCTAAAATGAGCGACGAAGAATTGAAGAATGAATTGAGAGAAGCAATAAATGGCCTGTATGATAGCCCTGCCCGCAGTGGCCCTCTTTGGGAAAATCATCTCAAAATCATTTCGCAAGCGTATCCCGAAGCATTTGCGTTTTGCCGTAAGGACGCGAAACGTAAGGTGGAAACTGATATCGGAGAAGTAAAAACTGGTAGTGAGGCGGATGAAGAGGGTGAAGATAAAATTGCTAATTTAAGCGAACAAGAAGCTAGCGAACTGAAAACAAAGAGCGAGGATCAAAGTTGGCTATGGGGTGTCAACAATTGCCTGATAAATGCCATTACTGACGCGGCAGAAAAGCCTCAAGCAAATGCTGAGCAAGTGATCGCGATAAGAACAGATATCGGTGCTGCTGCCGGGGAAATGCTATTCGCGTCCACGCGGGTATTGGATATCATTCTCCATCATCTCAATCTAGGAGAAAGAGGCGTAGTTGTGATTAATATGGGAAGCAACTACTTGGACATGTCATCCACTGTTAGTGATAGCCCGCTTTATATCTACCACAATGGAATAAATCATTTTGACAAACTACCAAGCCCTAAAGGGTTCGAAAGAACAGAGCAAAAGCTCAAAAGAGTACGTGAAAAAGAAGAAACTACAGAAGAAACTACAGAGGAAACTATAAAACCACCACCATCAGAGAAAAAAGCCAAGATGGAGGAGCCAAAGCCAGTGGAATCAACAGAGCAAAAGCTCAAAAGAGTACGTGAAAAAGAAGAAACTACAGAAGAAACTACAGAAGAAACTACAGAAGAAACTATACAGAAGAAACTACAGAGGAAACTATAAAACTACCATCAGAGAAAAAAGCCAAGATGGAGTGACGCAAATAAAATTAAAGTTAAAAGCGCCAGCGTCGCTATTCTTAGAATTCCAATGTGAGTATAAACTCTTCGTATTTCGTCAAATTTATTTCCTTCATCCCAAACCTCAGAAATTAATTTTAAATTTATAATGAATAAAAGTTAAAAAGTAAAACTACATAATGTTTTTCTTTATAAACAAAATTATTTACATAAAAAGGATTAGTTCCTATTATTCAGGCTAATTTTATATTACTTTGGGCCTCGGATAGTTCTCGTGTTGTGTTTCTCGGTTTCTGGGATATTTAGTATATCCCTGTGTAACAATATTGTCCTATTGTGCCGGATCTGTAACGACGATAACGATAGTATTCGGGATACTAGCAGTTGCCTCTAGCATATCCCCCTAAAAAACCATTTAGTATCAAGGCTGTACTGAATATCAAGCCTATATTGAGCGGAAACATTGGCTGGAATAATTACTTCAAAGCATATCCCGAATCGAAAATTAATTGAAATTATTGAAGAATAGTGAAAAGCAGGACTCATTATAAGAACCACCTGAGGTCAATAATTTCACATAGCTCAGGTGAACCTCTTAACCATTACTCGATATTTCATTTGAGGCTAGCTGAAATGGACACATCAGAGAAATATATCAGAATGTGTTCACTCGCGAAGGAAATTTAGCGGAAATGGGTGTTCCAATCTGGAGATCATGTTTATAATCCTGCTTTTGAAAAGGTTGAGGATTTACTCTATCCCGGAAATAATTCTATTAATTGTATTTGGCTACCAAGACAAGATCAACTTCAAGAAATCTGTATCGCATTCTATATGCATAATCTGAGGATATCGAAATTCGAAGCATTCTTACGATTTTTAGAATGGCACTCTGGACATCTTAGATATACTTTCGAACATGGACTCAAGAATGGAAACCATTTCATCGACTCAGGAGAAGAACTTTTGTTAAACCGTGCTATGATGATACACGGGAAAAAATGGGATGGAGAAAATTGGGTAATAGCGCTTAAAGGGTATGAACCGGAATCTGGTTCAAACCCATTCTTGAATCAAAGGTATTAGATATTGTTATTGCTTTAAAAAATTGAATGTAAAAACAGGTTGCAGAAGCTGGTGGAGAAAATGGCTTTCAGAAAAGATGACAATGCTTGTCACTAGCAACATAACCTGTAGGGTCTCTACAAGTCTTACTAAATTGCTTGACAATAATGTGGAAGCTGTTTTATGCTTGCAGTGGGCAGTGTTGATGAATTGAAGACGGTGAGTTTTGACCTTCACCTTCTTCTTTCGAATTGAAAGCTCTTGACTTTATACGCAAATTCAATTTGTTGATATCGTTAATTCAAATGTGTTATCAGAAAAAAGCAACTATACAAAACGCCCGTTTCTTAAGACTATTTAAGATTTAAAAAAGGTTTTTGGGAAAAAGAATCTAGCTACTTGCGAAACTTCGAATGAACTTACACCTGTATGGAAGTTTTCGCTGTATTGTTACTTCTTTATCCGATTTGGGCACCCATGGTTTGGTGTGCAAATTCTTAACTAAGCGGCCAAATATCCATCTAAGTCCTTAGATACTCAGTCCAATTTACTATTTCTCAGTTAGTCCTTTTTGTCGTCGTGCGGTGTTTTGTGATTTCTATTTCTTTAATTTCTGCTCGAAAGGCAGCAAGCTCATTATACGAGCTTTATTTCATACCAGTCCGAGAGTTCTGCATCAAGAACTCCTTCATGGACCATCTTCTCGATCTCGTTTTCAACTTGTCCGTAAGTGAACTTATAGTCGTATGAGATTGCGGAGATGACATCCGGACTATGGCAGAATCTGTTCGGAAAC